>JBFMHB010000062.1 GCA_040752915.1 Acidobacteriota bacterium | reverse complement strand
AAGCGCATCCGATCCGGCTGGCGTCGGGGCGGACGGCGGAGGCGCCGACTCGGGTTCGGACGGGGGCGGAACCGCCCCCTCCGCGGGAGTGCGGACATCCTCTTTCGGAGATTCCGGCCCGTTGGGGTTCCGGCGGGCCTTCTTCCGAATCTTGGCCAGATCCACGCATGCCCCCTTGCACTCCACCGATTATAAGGGAGCCGGGGGGGGCGTGCAACGAAGGGCAGGGGCTTCGATTCCTCGATGAACCATGGGGGGGCTGGGTCCCTCAGCGGCGAGGCGCCCCGAGGGTCAGGGCGGGTCAGAAGGCTCCTCCCCCCCGATTCAGGGCCTTTTCCAGGGCCTCCCGGGCCAGGGAGGCGTGTCGCCGGACGGTGGCCTCTCGTATTCCGAGCAGGACGGCCACTTCGGAGTCCGGCTGCCCCAGAACCTCCCGAAGCAGGAAGACGAGGCGCCGCTGCGCCGGAAGGGTCTCCGCCCACGAGTACACCCGCCTCAGATCGGTGGGGCGGCCCGCCACGCGAAGCTGGGGAAGGTCCTGTGGAATCTCCTCCAGGGATGCGTGGACTCGGTGCCGTCGGAGATGGCTGTAGGCCCTGCGCACGGCGATGGTCTTCAGGTAAGGGTACGGGTCCTCTCCGGGCCGGAGCGTGCCCAGGGAGCGGTAGAAGCGGAAAAACGCCTCCTGAAGAATGTCCTCCACGTCCTCGGATTGGGGGACGATTTGAAAAATGGTCCGGAAGAGTGGGGCGTAATAGTGCTTGAGCAGGCGCTCGAAGGCCGATTCGTCTCCCCTCCGGGCCGCGGCGGCCCACTCCTCGGGGCGGGCCGGATCTTCCGCCAAGGAGGCCTCCCTTCCCGACCTGGGCGCGGCCAGCTCAGGGCCGCGTGTAGACCACGGTGGTTTCTCCGCCGTCCCCGTTGACCAGCCTGAGGCTCACGGGCACGCCCGAGGGAAAGACGGCCTTGAGCGCCGCCCCGCCCTTGAGGACGATCTTGGAGGCGCTCTTCCACGTCACCGTGGGCCAGGGGTCTCCGTTCACGTACACCGTCACGTCGGGGTGGAAGTTGCCCCCCGTGAGGATGATCCGAAACGGACTCGCGGCCTTCTTCACGGAAGTCACCGTCGGGGGCACCACGGCGGCGATGGAACCCGCTTCCTGGCAGACGGCGCCGTCTTGCGAAACCGTGAGGCTCCAGCTATAGGCGCCTGGGGTCGTGTAGACGTGGATCGGATCCGCCTCGGCGGACGTGGTCCCGTCTCCGAAATCCCACAGGTAAGAGGGCACGCCCGAACAGTGTTCGGAGGTCAGGGTCGAGTCGAAGGGTGTCTGGGCGCCCGTGGAGGCCACCACAGGGGCGGAGGCGTCGCAAGACAGGGAACAGGGGACGGGCGCCGGCGTCGCGGAAACTACGGCGCTGGGTGGCCCCTCGAACCCTTCGAGGTCCACGCTCGTCATGTAGAAGGAGTACGCCTGCCCGTTGGCGAGCCCCGTCACCGCGAAGGCGGAGGCCCCGCCCGAGGGGGTTCCCGCAGGGGTCCAGGTCTGCCCTCCATCCTCGGAGAGGTAGACCGCGTAGGAAGAAGGCGCTGGGGAGGGTGCCGTCCACTCCAGGGCGACGGCGCCGTCGTTGGAGGCCGCGGTCAGGTCCTCCGGGGCGGGCGGGGCGGGAAGCCGGATCTCCAGGGCCGGATCCCCGAGGAGGATGTTGCCAAGAACGGCCCTCGGAACGGTGGAGGGGAGGGCGAACCGCCCGGCCTCCACCAGGTCGCCGATGCGCCGGACCTTGGGCCTTCCGAAGGCCTGCAGGTAAAGCGCCGTGTTGAAGGCCTCCTCCTCGTCCTGGTAGGCGATGGTCGAGAAGCCGCTGGACCCGATGGCGCCCCCGTCTCCCCTCGCGACGAGCGCTTCCATGAGGGCCTCCGTCCCCACCTCGTTGAAGGCCGAATTGTAGCAGGAGCTATTCACGACGAAGGGCAGGGGGGCGCTTCCGGGGACGATGGACGGGAGAAGCTCCACGTCCGAGTCGAGGCATGTCCCGGTTCCGCAGTTGCGGGACGGAAAGGCCGTGAAGATCGCGTAGTTCTTCCCGTAGAAGGCCACGCCGCTGTGGCCCGAATAGTGGACCAGAGCCGACTCCGGCCAGCCCGAGCGAATGGCCGCGGCGCAGGCGTCCGCGTCGGTGCCGTTGTAGGGGGGGTCGTGGAAGTAAACGTGAAGGTCCTGCCAGGGCGGCCCCATGAAGGTGTCTCTCAGGTACGTGTTGTAGAACTCGAACTCCTGCTCCCACCACTGGGTATAGGTGTCGGCCAGGAAGAGCCCCGTCTTGTACCAGGATCCCGTGAGGGCCTGGTCTTCGTATGCCATGATCTTCTCGAGGACGGCCTCGAGGGCGCCGTAGTCCCGGACCGGGAGACGTCCCACGGCCATGTCCGGGAAGCCGTCTCCGGTCACGTCGCCGTACCAGGCGTCCGAGGGATACCGGCCCATGTAGGTCGAGTCCGTCAGGTCCTCGAACATCATCGTGGGGACCCAGTTCTTCAGGTTCGGGTCGGCTTTGGCGTTCTTGTAATCGTACGTCGCGTCCCCGATGAGGAGAACGTACCGGGGCGCCGGCGTCCAGTGGGCGGCGGCTTCCAGGAACGAACGGATCGCCGTGGGATCGAAGATCCCGTGGGAGAAATTGTCGTACACCTCCTGGACGTCCGCCACCTCCACGTCCAGGACCGCCGATCGCCGCGCCACGTACTCCTGCCAGACGGCGTCCGCCCCCTGGGGATGGAAGTCCGGGTGGGTGAGGATGACCAGGTCCGCGCCCAGGGTCGGTGAGGATAGATCCCGCGCCGAGGCCATCTCCGCCGAATCGGGAAGGAGGGGCGCCGAGGAGACGGCGACCCGGCGCTCCGAAACGAGAAGGTCCTGGGCCATCTCGAAGGTGGCCGCCCCGGCGTCGAAGACCGCCCCCGTCACCAGGCGCGGGAGGGCCAGGCCCGTCGCGGCGTCCGTCCGGGAGAGATCGAGGATCCACGGGGGGGAGGCCAGCCCCGTCACCTCGTACCGGGCGTCTTGACCCGCATCGGAGAAACTGAGGGAATTCCCGTCGGCCGTGAAATCCCGGGCGTACGAGACGTCGAAGTAATCCGGAATCAGGTAGTCCCCCGTTCCCGGAACCGTGAGCGTCAGGGTCGCGTCCCCGGAAACGACGGACTGATCGAAGGTCCACTGGAACGCCGAGAGCCCCAGTCCGGACCAGGCCGCCGGATAGGGGCCCACGGCGGGCGGGAATCCGTTCAGGGTGGCCTGAAGGGTGTGGGCGCCCGAGGAGAGCGCCGCGATCAAGGCCTCCACGGTCGCGGAACCCGAGACGCAATGTGGAAGGGGGAGAGTGTAAGACCGCGGCTGGTTCTTGTAGATCGGGGAGCCGAAATACCAGAGGTCCCCGTTGGGGCGATAGTGGTAGATGTTGAAAAAGAACGAATCGGATTCCACGCGCCGGCTGGAGACGAACTGGGTCGCCTGGGGGTATCCGCGGCCCGGCGTTCCATCCAGGACCTCCATTCGAAGGCCCGGCGCGTTCCCGTCGGTGGTGAGCCAGTAGACGTTTTCCTCCGTGAAGTCCCCTCCGTTGAACAGGTTGCGGCGGGGGAGGTCGGCCTTCTGGCCGTAGAAGACGAGGGCGTGGCCGGGGCCGAAGGCGCCCGTCTCGGGGCCCTCGACGGCCAGAGGCACCTCGACGCCCTGGCTGAACAGATGAAAGTCCTCCAGCGGGACCCCGTCGGGGACGAACCCGTAGGTAACCAGATCGTCGCGGCCCAGACGCACGATCCCGTCCCGCGTCACCCGGATCCGCAGACCCTGCGGGGGAGCCGCGAGCCCGGGTCCCGGACTTTCAGCCGGAGCCGGACGCCCCTTGGAGGGCCCCGACAGGGCGAGGGGGGCGGCGAAGAGCGATGCGCCCCGGTGGAGCCGCCCCTCGGACGGGGCCGGCTCGAGTCCGGCGATCTCTCCAGACCAGGAGACCGACGCCCGAAGCCGCGTGAGCAGAAGCCTCGAGGGGTCGCCTCCCCCGGAACGGACCGGATAGACCAGGACCTCGCGGAACGCCACGCCCTCCCACGTGCCACCCGTGCCGAGGCGGCAGGGAGGTTCTTCTGGGGGTTTGGCGATCTCGCCGGAAAAGTCGCGCCACTCGGTAAAATCCACGGAGAGCGAAACGTCCTCGGCCCAGGCGGGCACGGGCACCTTCAAGGAGACCACGGGCGGGGTGGCGCGAAGCGGGAGAGCCTCCGGGTCCGTCCAGACGCGCGCCTGGGCGGGCGACGGGGACCAGGTGATGGGGACGATCCGGGTGTTCGAGTCGGGTCCCCCGGCCAGGATCGACAGGCCGGGAAGCAGGACGGCTACGAGGACTCCAAGGGGCTTCTTCATGAGGAGAGTATAGAAAGCGAGGACCCGTTGGGCAACGGGTCCTGCTGGATGAGTCAAAGTTTTGCCGAGGACGTTAACTGACGTACGGCCCTGCGCCGCAGAGTCCCGCTCCAGTCTTCGAGCAGGCACCGGCCTTGGCTTCAATCTTCTCGCGGTACACCACCGCCGGCTTCTCGTAGGGTTTTCTTCGCTCCACGTCGCCACCCCTTTCCGTACAAAGGCCAAAATAATCCGTTCAGGCCACCGTGTCAAGGACGTATCACTGTCTCGTTGCGGAGCGCGACGACCTTTGCGCACCCGCCCCCGGTGGTCTCGCCCTCGCGGGCCACGGCCCGTCGGATCTTGGCGATTCGAAGGTACTGGTCGTCCACCCGCATGGGGTCTCCCGTTCGGAGCTGGGAGAGGCCGGGACAGGAGAAACAATAGGCGTGCTCCTCCACCGTCTCCCGGATGTGTCCCGGAACGGCCCGGTTGATTTCCCGGATCTTCATGAGGAGCGGGGAGGTCTCCCAGATCTGCCGGAGGGGCGCCTGGCGCACGTTTCCGACGGGCTGTTTCCACTGGGTGCAGGGCTGCACGTCCCCGTAGGGCGTGATGTGCATCATCCCCGTGCCCACGGTGCAGTTGTACTCACCGGGCTCCCGGTCGAAGGGGGAGTTGCCGATATTGATCCCGTCCTGGCGGTAGAGGCTTGCCAGGGCTTCGTCCGAGGCCGTGAGGTCCAGCGGGTACTGTTGCCCGTCGTCCGAGATGGTCAGGACCGGGTCGAAGTACACGGGGTAGCCGAAGCGATCCCCGATGGCCTTCAGGTCCTTCAGCTCCTTCTCGACGAGCCGAGTGACGACCACCTTCAAGAAGACCCGGAGGCCTCGCGCGCTCAGATACCCCAAGGCCTTCATCTGCCGGTCGAAGGAGCCCTTGACCTGGGTCAGCGCCTCCGCCGTCTCCGGATTGGCTCCGTGGAGGGACATTTCTATGCAATACGGTCCCAGCTCCGCGAGGCGATCCGCCACGGCCTCCGTGATGCCCGCCCCATTGGTGAACACCCGGATGGCAAAGGATCGGGCCTTGGCCTCCCGGGCGATGTCCCAAAAGCGCGGGTGGAGCAGGGCCTCGCCTCCCGTCAGGGTCAGGTAGAGGACGTTCATCTCCTTGAGCTGGTCCATCACTCCAACGATCTCCTCGAAGGAGAGGGGAGGCGCCTTGGGCTCGGGGGGAGGGGCCGTTCGGGCCTGGTTCTTCCTCTGGACGGGGTTGTAGCAAAAGCGGCAAGCGAGGTTGCAGGTGTAGGTCAATTCGATGGAGGCGTTGTAGGGGTGCGCCGACTCGATGGCGCGATTCAAGATCTTGGCCAGGAGCGGCATATCCCTGCGTTCCATCCCTCACCCTTCCAGGAGTGCGCCGCTTCGGCGCAGGTCTTGCAGAAACTCGGCCACATCCCTACGGGCCTCGCCGAACTCAACTTCGTACTTCTCCGAAATATTCCGCGCGAGGGCCTCGGCGCCCTCCTCCAGGTGTTCCCAAACGTAGGTGCCGATCTCGTTCAGCACCTGGACCTCGCCTTCGCGGTTGAAGACGAGGACGCTCTGGCCCTCGATGGTGCGCCAGGAAACGTCGGGGTTGCGGCGGAGGGTCGGATGCTCGGTCATGGGTTCGCCTCGGGGGCCGCGAGGGCCCAGAAAGTGCGGCTCTTGGTGAAATGGAGGGCGCGGACGGGCACGGCCCTGCAGCACGCCTCCACGAGGGGGAAGAGGCGGTCCTGGCGGGCCGGGGGATCGGTGACGAAGGGGCAGCAGGAGAGGACGCGTCCCGCGGCTTCGGCCAGGGAGAGGGGCCGGACGAAGTCCTCGGGCGCCTGGACCAGCCGGTAGAGGGCCGCCAGCGGATAGAGTCCGGCCTGCTTGTGGGTCTGGGGCAGGGTGCCGGCGAAGGGGGTGGTGGCGGCCATCCACGCTCCCTTCTTTCGAAGGAGGAGCACGAGGTCGTCGGAGAGGAGGAGGCAGTCCGGGCTGAGGGAGGCCACCGTGGATTTTCCCGCTCCGGAGTGGCCGAAGAAGAGGTAGGCCCGGCCGTCCCGGACGAGGCCCGAGGCGTGAAGCACGAAGCCCTCGCTTTCGAGGGCGAGGTCCGCCACGACCCACCGGAGGGTGTTCTCGATCCCCGCCTTGAGCGTTTCGAAGTTCTCCAGGGAAGCCGAGCGGAGCTCTCCCGAGGCGCCGCTCCACCGGGCGGCGAAGGTGTGTGAAACGAGAAGGCGACCCGGGCCGAGGGGGCGCTCCTCCAGGCGGAGGTACCCGTCGGGAGGAAGGTCCAGGTAGCCCTCCCACCCGGGGCCCAGACGGAAGGTGACCTGGGGGGCCGCGTCGGACAGGAAGGGCCGATAATGGTCCCGGCAGGCCTCCAGAACCGCGGAGGGAACGCCCTCGAAGCCCACCGACAGCCCTCCCACGGCCACGGTGAAGCCCCCCGCCCCTTCGGGCGGCGCAACGGGCTGAAAATGGTCCCCATCCGGATATCGATCCATCGTCATACACACAGAGGGGACGCCGGGAGCGTCCCCTCTAGAATGAACCAAACGCGCGCCCGGGAAAAGGCTTCCCGGGTTCAGTCGAACTTGCCGCCGGGAAAGAAGAAGCGGATTTCCTTCTCGGCGTTCTCCGGCGAATCGGAGCCGTGGATGGCGTTGGCCTGGACGTCCGTGCCAAACCGGCCTCGGATGGTGTCCTTGGGGGCCTTGCCCGAATCCGTGGGGCCCATGACCGCCCGCAGGTGCGCCACGGCGTTGTCCCGTTCGAGGCACGCCACCAGGACCGGTCCAGAAGTCATGAAACGAACCAGCTCCGGGTAGAAGGGCCGCTCTCTGTGCACGGCGTAGAAGCCCGCCGCTTCGGATTCCGAAAGCCGCTTCAAGCGGAGACCCACGATCTCGAAGCCCTCGTCGAGGAGGCGCTGGAGGACGTGGCCCTCGACCCGCTTGGCCATGACGTCGGGCTTGAGGATGGTCAGGGTTCGCTCGGCCATCGGGTCCTCACCTCACTGGGCCAGGAGGGCGGCCCCGTGCTCCCGGGCCGCCTCTTGTCCCACGCGGATGGCCTTCTTGTTGAGCTCCTCGGTGCCCTTGGGCACGCGGGCCAGAACGGCCTTTTCGAGGGACTCCACCGAGACCACCTTGGTCAGTTCGGCGATGAGGGCCAGGGCCACGATGTTGGCCACGAACTCCCGCCCAACGGTCTCGCGGGCCAGGCGGGTGATGGGCGCCTTCACGTGGCGGTACTTGGGAGGAATATCGCCGGGCACGAGGTCGGCGTCGGCGATGACGATGCACGATTCGGGGGCGTCCTTGATGTACTTGTCGGCGGCGGCCTCGGTCATGCACAGGAGCAGGTCGATGCTCGTGGCCTTCGGATAGTCGATCTCCTCGTCCGAGAGGATCACCTCGCTCTTGCTGGCGCCGCCCCGGGATTCGGGGCCGTAGGACTGGGACTGGCAGGCGTTTTTCCCCTCCAGGATGGCGGCTTCGGCGAGGATGACGCCCCCGAGAACGAGGCCCTGGCCGCCCGATCCCGCCAGTCGGATTTCATAGCGCTTTCCCATGGGATCCGCTCCTCACTTGGCCTGCACGCGCGCGCAGAGCTTGTCGTATTCCTCGCAGAACTCGGGCCGCTGGATCTGATGGAGAATCCCCACGGGGTACTTCCCCGCCTTCTCCTCGGCGCTCATCTTGTCCGCGAGCTTGACGTTGTAGGTCAGAGCCTTGTACCGGTCCATCATCTCCGACGCGTCGCCCCACTTGTTCTGGCGTCCGAAGTACGTGGTGCATTGGGACCAGGCGTCCACCACCGAGAACCCCTTGTTCTGCAGGGAGGCCAGAATGATGCGGTCCATGGCGACGGCGTCCAGGTCCAGGGCCCGGGCCACGAAGGTGGCGCCCGATCCTTGGGCCAGGGCGCACACGTCGAAGGGCTGTTCGATGGCTCCGTAGGGCGCGGTCGTCCCCTTGGAGCCGGTGAAGGTCGTGGGGGAGGCCTGTCCGCCCGTCATGCCGTAGATGTTGTTGTTGAAGACGATGAGGGAGATCTCGATGTTCCGGCGGCAGGCGTGGATGAAGTGGTTTCCGCCGATGGCCATGGCGTCGCCGTCCCCCGAGACCACGACCACGTGGAGTTTGGGATTGGCGTGCTTGACGCCCGTGGCGAAGGCGAGGGCCCTGCCGTGGGTCGTGTGGAGGGTGTTGAAGTCGAGGTATCCCGGAGTCCGGCTGGAGCACCCGATCCCCGAGACGACCACCACCTCGTCCTTGTTCCACTTGAGTTTGTCAATCGCCCTCAGGATGGACTTCATGATGGTGCCGTGGCCGCACCCGGGGCACCAGATGTGGGGCATCCGCTCCTTGCGCAGGTACTGGAAATAGTCCATGGACATGGCTCAGTCTCCCAGGATGGCGGGAAGGATGAGGGCGGGCGCGATGGGTTCACCGTTGACCCGGTGGACCCCCACGACGGGCACCGCCTTGCCGAGGATGCGTTCCACCTCGAGGCGGTACTGTCCGAGGTTCATTTCGGGCACCACGACGCGGCGCGCCCGGGCGGCGGCGGCGGCGATCTCCACGTCGGGCAGCGGGTACAGGGTGATGGGCCGGAAGAGGCCGGCCTTGACGCCCCGCTCCCGAGCCTGGGAAACGGCGCGCTTGGCCGACCGGGCCGTGGAGCCGTAGGCCACGACGAGGACTTCCGCGTCCTCCGTGAGGAAGTTCTCGTAGAGGAGGAGGTCTTTCCGGTTCTTCTCCACCTTGTCCACCAGGCGCCGGTGGAGGTTCTCCATGACCTCCGTGCCGAGGCAGGGGAAGCCCGTCTCATCGTGATCGAGCCCCGTGACGTGGTACCGGTGGCCCTCCCCGTAGTTCAGCCACAGGGGCACGAGGTCCGCCTCGGGCTCGTAGGGCCTGTACGGCTGGCCGGGGGCCAGATTCGGCCGGCGCCGGTCCATCACCCGGATCTCCGAGGGCGGAGGGATGACGATCTTTTCGCGCATGTGGGCCACGATCTCGTCCATGGCGAGGACCGTGGGCGTCCGCATGAGTTCGGCGAAGTTGAAGCAGTGCACCGTCGCGTCGAAGACCTCCCGGATGGTGGAGGGGGACAGGACGATGGCCGGGTGGTCGCCGTGGGTGCCCCACCGGCTCTGGAGGACGTCGGATTGGGAAGGCCCCGTGGGGTTCCCGGTGGAGGGTCCGCCCCTCATGACGTTGACGATGACGCAGGGGACCTCGGCCATCATGGCGTACCCGATGTTCTCCTGCATGAGCGAGAAGCCGGGGCCCGAGGTGGCGGTCATGGCCTTCAGCCCCGTCAGGCTCGCCCCGATGATGGCGCCCATGGAGGCGATCTCGTCCTCCATCTGAATGAAGCGGCCGCCGATCTTGGGAAGCCGCCCCGACATCCTCTCGGCGATCTCCGAGGACGGGGAGATGGGGTAGCCGGCGAAGAAACGGCAGCCCGCGGCGAGGGCGCCCTCGACGCTGGCCTCGTTGCCGGCGAGAAACTTCACGTTGGACGTGCTCATGGTTTCGGCCTCAATCCACGAAAATGGCGAAGTCGGGGCAGCGGATCTCGCACAGCATGCACTTGGTGCATGCGTCGGCGTCCACCACTTCGACGTGCCGGAATCCCATACCGAGGACCTTCTCCGGACAATAGTTGACGCAGATGTTGCAGAGCGCCCCCTTGCAGTGGCCGGGGATGACGGTGATGGTGAGGTCCTTCTTCACCTTCCGCCCGCGGCCCGCCACCGCCAGCTTGTCCTTGGGGATGTTCATCAGGCGCGGCGACCCCACGTCCTTGCCTTCCGATAGGGTCCCGCTGGTCATCTGGAGCGTGGTCGGCATCGCTGTTCTCCACATGCGGCCGGAAGTGGGCGCCGGCCGGAGCGCCGTGAGGGAGAAATGGGGGGCCCGGCCCCCCATCTCCGCGGTTGCTAGCGTTTTCCCGAGAGGGCCCGGACCATGGCGTCGCCGATTTCCGTGGGCGACTTGACGACGACCGCGCCGGCCTCGGTGAGGGCCGCCATCTTCTCCGCCGCCGTGCCTTTCCCGCCGGCGATGATGGCCCCCGCGTGGCCCATGCGGCGTCCCGGAGGGGCCGTCTGGCCCGCGATGAAGGCGACGACGGGCTTCTTCATGTGGGCCTTGATGTAGGCCGCCGCCTCCTCTTCCGAAGTTCCGCCGATCTCCCCGATGAGCACCACGCCTTCGGTGGCGGGATCGGCGTTGAAGAGGGCGAGGGCCTCCACGTGGGAGGTCCCGGGGACGGGATCCCCGCCGATGCCCACGCAGGTCGTCTCGCCCAGGCCCGACTCGGTGAGCTGCCACACGGCTTCGTAGGTGAGCGTTCCCGAGCGGGAGATGACGCCCACCCGGCCGGGCTTGTGGATGTACCCGGGCATGATCCCCATCTTGCACTCGCCCGGTGTGATGACGCCGGGGCAGTTGGGGCCGATGAGGCGGGCGCCGCTCTTGGAGAGGGCGGCCTTCATGCGGGCCTCGTCGCGGGCGGGAATGCCCTCGGTGATGCACACGATGAGTTTCACTCCGGCCTCGGCGGCCTCCATCACGGCATCGGCCGCGAAGGGCGGCGGAACGAAGATGAGGGAGGCGTCGGCCCCGGCCTGCTTCACGGCATCCGCCACCGTGTCGTAGATGGGGACCTTCTCTTCCCAGACCGTGCCGCCCTTGCCCGGCGTCACGCCCGCCACGACCTTGGTCCCGTATTCGAGGCTCTGCTTGGCGTGGAAGGAGCCCTCTTTCCCCGTGATGCCCTGGACGACGACGCGCGTGTCCTTGTTGACGAGAATGCTCATGGCGCCCCCCTCACTTCACCGAGGCGACGGCCATCTGGGCCGCCTGCTTCAAGTTGTCGGCCACGGCGAACTTGAGCCCGGAGGCCGCCAGCATCTGCTTGCCCTTGTCCACGTTGGTCCCCTGGAGGCGGACCACCACCGGAAGGGAGACGCCGATCTCCTTGGCCGCGGCGATGACGCCCTCCGCGATCACGTCGCACCGGACGATGCCGCCGAAGATGTTGATGAGGACCGCCTTCACGTTCTTGTCGCTCAGAAGGATCTTGAAGGCGTTCTTCACGCGCTCGGTGGTGGCTCCGCCGCCCACGTCGAGGAAGTTGGCGGGCTCGCCCCCCTCCAGCTTGATGACGTCCATGGTGGCCATGGCGAGGCCGGCGCCGTTCACCATGCAGCCGATGGTGCCGTCGAGGCGGATGTAGTTGAGGTCGTACTTGCTCGCCTCGATCTCGAGGGCGTCCTCCTCGGTCAGGTCCCGCATCTCCACGATGTCGGGGTGGCGGTAGAGGGCGTTGTCGTCGAAGTTCATCTTGGCGTCGAGGGCCAGCACGTGGCCGTCGCGCGTGAGGATGAGGGGGTTGATCTCCGTCAGCGTCGCGTCCGTCTCCTCGTGGGCCTTGTAAAGGGCCGTCACGAGCTTCACGCACTCCTTGAAGGCCTCCCCCTTGAAGCCGAGCCCGAAGGCGATCTGCCGGGCGTGAAAGGGCTGGATGCCGACGAGGGGATCGATCCAGGTCTTCAGGATCTTCTCCGGCGTCTCCGCGGCCACCTTCTCGATCTCGACCCCGCCCTCGGTGGAGGACATGATCACGTTCATCTGCTTGGCGCGGTCCAGGACGATGCCCAGGTAGTACTCCTTGGCGATGTCGCTGGCCTCCGTGACGTACACCTTCTGGACCTCCTTGCCGGAGGGGCCCGTCTGGTGGGTCACGAGGACGTTGCCGAGCATCTTCTTGGCGAACTCCGCCGCCTCGTCGGCCGTCTGGGCGAGCTTGACGCCGCCCTTGAAGCCGCTGGTGAACGTGCCCTTGCCGCGTCCGCCCGCGTGGATCTGGGCCTTCACCACGACCGTTCCGCCGATCTCCTTGGCGGCCGCGTAAGCCTGTTCCGCGGAGAGTGCGATCTTCCCCTTGGGAACCGCCACGCCGTAGCGGCCCAGGACCTCCTTTGCCTGGTACTCGTGTACTTTCAAGTGCGCCCCCCTTTCCAAGCGCGAAAGCGTCCGCTCACCGAAAACCCCCAAAAAGACGTGAGTATGGCACAGGGAGGGGGGGCTGTCAACGCGAGGGAATGCCCGCAGGACAAGGAAAAAGGCGGTCTTTGGGGCCGAAGAGCGGAGGAAGGCGGAGCGCGAAAGAGAGCGCTCGCTCCCCAAAGGGAAGCCCCCCCCGCGCGGGCGGGTCGGTTCGGGGTCTCATGCCTCGGAAGGTCTTGCTATTCCACCGTGGGCAGATACTCCTCGGCCAGGGCCTGGAGGGACTCCCAGATGTGGGAAACGTCGTTGGTCATGAGGACGAGGTCCCGCTTGCTCCCTAGGATGTCCTTGACGTGGTCCTTCAGGACGGCCTCCTGCCGGAACCCGATCTTCTCGAAGGCTTTCCGCGCCCCGATCTGGTGGTCCGTCACCTCGGCCACGAGTTTGTCCAGGCCGAGGTTCAGCGCCAGGCCCACGAGAGACTTGGCCAGGGCGGCGCCGAGGCCCTTCTTCTGGAAGGCCCTGGCCACGACCATCCGGATCTCGCCCACGTGCCTGGACCAGCCCGACCGCCGGTGGAGCGTGGCATCGCCCACGACGCGCCCCTCGTGGATGGCCAGCAGGGGGATCACCGAATCGAAGTTGAGGCCCTTCACGAACCGGTCGATGGTCTCGGGCCGGGTCACGTCCTCCTTGAGGAAGAGCCGGTCCTCCTCGGGCAGGGATCGGAAGAACTCCAGGAGGCCCGGGCCGTCCTCCGCCTTCATGGGCCGAATGGTGACGACGGTGCCGTCCCTCAGGGTCACGTCCTGCGGAAAGCCTTCGAGCGCCATGGCTTCCTCCTCGCGAAGCGGCCTTCGTGAACCGGGCCGGGCCGCCTCTCCTGCGTTCCGCGGCCCGCCGTTCCGGGAATCCGATGGAGAGAGTCTAGCGGTCCCCGAGGCCGCTGTCCAGAGACTCGCTCGCGGCTCCTTGGCGCGGGGGCCGGGCTGTGGTACACAGTTTTCTGGAGCCCTGGTGGATCAAGACGTCCTGCGCCGCCGCCTGGCGGCCCTGCTACCGCGCTCGGTCTGGCCCCTCGTGTCCGGGAGGGCGGAGGGGCTTACGGCGGAGGGTTGCGTCCTCTTCGCCGACCTCGCGGGGTTCACGGCGCTCACGGAAAGCCTGGCCCGGATCGGCAGGGAGGGGGCCGAGGAGCTCACCCGAATCCTGAACGACTTTTTCTCCGCCATGATCGGCGTGGTTCACGACGGGGGGGGAGACGTCCTGCGCTTCGGCGGCGACGCCGTCACGGTCTACTTCCCCGAAGGGCTGGACGCGGGCCTGCGGGCCGCCTGCGCCATGCAGAACAAGGCCGGCCGTTTCGGGGAGGTGTCCACGCGGGGCGGCGTCTTCGCTCTGGCCATGAAGATCGGGGTCTCCCAAGGCTCGGTCCTTCTCGGGACCGTGGGCGATGCCGCGGTGGGCCGGGACTACTTCGCGGCGGGCCGGGCCCTGGACGAGGCCGCCGAGGCCGAGCACCACGCCGCCCGGGGTGAAGTGGTCCTGTTCCCCTCCTGCAAAGGACTCGCGGAGCGGGCCGGGTGGCGGTTGTTCCCAATGGAGGGGGGATTCGCGAACCTGGCCGCCGATTCCGATGGCGGAAAGGGACCCGTTTCACCTGGGCCCGCACCGTCGTCCATGCCCGAACTCTCCGATCTCGAGGACTTCCTCCCGCCCTTCGCGGTGGAGAGGGCCCGCCTGGAGTCGGGTTTGGCGGCCGCGGAACACCGCCGCACCAGCGTTCTCTTCCTCTCCTTCGCCGGGCTGGATTACGCCGATCCTCGAGTGCTCGACAAAACCTCCGCCGTGTACGCCGAGGTGGCCGAGGTCGTGCGACGCTTCGGAGGGTGGGTGAACAAGCTCGACATGGGGGACAAGGGGAGCAAGATGATCGCCCTCTTCGGGGCTCCCCGCGCCCTGGAGGCCCAGGAGGAAGCGGCGTGCCGGGCGGCCCTCCAGATCCTCGACAGCCCGGTCCTGCGCGGGCTTCTGGCGGACCTTCGCATCGGCGTCACCTCGGCGCCCCTCTTTGCCGCCTACGTCGGAAACGAGGACCGCCGGGAGTTCACGGTCATGGGGGACGGCATCAACATGGCCGCCCGGCTCATGGCCAACGCCCACTCGTGGCGGGTCTTGTGCGACTCCCAGGTGAGGGAGAAGGCCGGGACGCGTCTGGCCTTCCGCGCCCTCGACCCGATCTTCGTGAAGGGCAAGAAGGAGAAGGTCGCCATCTTTCGCCCCGAGGGCGACCACGAGGAATCCGAGGAAGAGAGCCGGACCTTCGTGGGACGCGCCGGCCTCCTGCGCGACCTGCCGCGGCTCCTGCTCGATCCCGCTGGTCCAGGGGCCCTGGCCCTCGTGGGGCCTCCCGGCGCGGGCAAGAGCGCCCTCCTCCACCGTCTGGGCCTCGACCTGGACGCCGCCGGGGTCCGCCGCCTCACGGTCCCCCTTTCGCCCCACAGCGCCCACGGGTACCTCTCGGCAGTCCGTCCGGCTCTCTTCTCCGCCCTCGGCGTGTCCCGGTCGGCGCCCGACGCCATCAAGGCCGCCGCCCTCGCGGCGGCCTTCCCCGCCGAGGACGCTCCGTACCTCCCGCTCTTCGCGGGCCTGATGGCCTGCTCGCTTCCCGAGACCCCCGAGGTGAAGGCGCTGACGCCCAAGGACCGCAAGGACGTCCTCTTCGCCATGGCCCAGCGGCTCCTTCTGGGCCTGGCCTCGGAAGGGCGGTACGTCCTGGCTCTGGACGCCCTGGAGAACGCCGATGCCGCCTCCCTCGAACTCCTGGAGGGCCTTC
This sequence comes from Acidobacteriota bacterium, assembly GCA_040752915.1. NCBI lineage: Bacteria > Pseudomonadati > Acidobacteriota > Acidobacteriota bacterium. The sequence continues at coordinate 2,395 of JBFMHB010000062.1, read as the reverse complement.
TCCAGGCCGGCGCCGAGGTCCCCCTCAAGGTCCTGGCGGCCTTTCGGGAGGGCGCGCCCGAGCGCCTGGCCTCCCTCTTCCCCCCCGACCGGACCTTTCGGGTCCAGCCCCTGAGCCCGGAGGAGATCCGGGACTACCTCGTTCGCGCCGCGGGGGCGGCGCCGCCCCCCGAGGCCTTCCTGGAGTTCCTGGAGAAGAAGACGGGGGGCAACCCCAAGTTCCTCGAACAGATCCTCAGGGCCATGGAGGACCAGGGCCTGCTGGCGCCGGGCCCCTCGGGCCTCCTCGAGGTGGACGAGGACCGGCTGGCCCGGGCCCGGTTCCCGGACACCCTGGAGGCCATGCTCCTCTCCCGCGCCGACGCCCTCCCCGAGGCCCAGCGCCACCTCCTCAAGACCGCCTCCATCCTGGGGTCCTCCTTTTCGCTGAACCTCCTGGGCCGCCTGTCCGGGCGGGAGGGAGACTCGGTTGTGGAGGACATCCGATCCCTGGAGGAGAGCGGCTTCGTGCGCATGGACTCCTGGGGGGCGCGCCCCTACGCCACCTTCACCGACGCCCTCCTGCGCGACGCCCTCTACGAGTCCCTCAACTTCGAATCCCGGCGGTCCCTGCACGGGCGGGCCGCCCGGTTCCTGGAGGCCGACGCGAAGGGGGACCGGCGCGTCTGGCCCGCCCTGGCGCGCCACTTCGAGGCCGCCTCGGAGGCCGAGCCGGCCCTCCGGTATCTGGGCCTGTGCGCCGACGAGGCCCGGGCCCGCTACGACAACACGGCGGCCTTCGACTTTCTCTCGCGCCTCGTGGCTTTCAAGGAGGCCTCCGGGGCCTCCCCCGGAGACGACCCGGCCTACCGCCGCGCCCTCCTTCACCTGGCCGAATCGGCCAAGGACCTGGGGCGCATCGAGGAGGCCGAGACCCTGAGCCGGAGGATCCTCGAAGGCGTCTCCGAGCCCTGCGAGGAAACCGTCGTGTCCCTCATGCGCCTGGCCGACATCGAGCGGAGAAGGGGAAATTTGAAGCGCTCCCTGGAGCTGTACGGCACGGCGATGAAGCGCGCCGCGGGATTGAAGGATCCCGTACTCGAGTGCCGAATTCTCTTGGACTCGGGAGTTCCCCACGCTATGGCCGGCCGCTTCGACGAGGCCCTCTCCCGCTTCAAAAAAGCCGAGCGCCTCGCCCGGAAGGCCGGAACCCCCAACTGGCAGGTCCTCGCCCTCATGAACCTGGGGTTGTGCCATCACTTCGGCCACTCGGACCCCAAGCGGGCCCACGGTTTCTTTAAGAAGGCGCTAGTTTTGGCGAGAGGCCACGGGCTCAGGCCCCAATCGGTCAATGTAGGCAACAATCTGGCGTTGGTTGACGCCGAGCTGGGGCGGTATCGGGCGGCCCTCAAAACGATCGAGGAAATCCTGCCGCTTGCCCGTCAGTTCGGATACCGAGACTTTTCCATCGGCCTTTCTGGCAACCGCGCTCTCTACCTCACGCTCCTGGGGCGTTGGGCAGAGGCGAAGCAGGAGAACCAGGCGGCTCGTAGGCAGGCAGAGACCTTTCGCCTCAGAGTTTCGCATGCCTTCTCCCTCCATACCGCCGGGCTTCAAGAGGCGGTACGCGGTGCGTGGGAGGAGGCCATCCGCCTGCAGAAGGAAGCTGCCGGCCTGTTTGAGCCTTGTCAGCGCGAGGACGGCGTGAAGGCAGCGCTCGCCGAAGCCCTCTGGGTTCGAAATGCCCTCCGCCTTCCCGCCTTGCCGGGAGCTTCGGGAGATAGGAACGAAGAGCACGCGGCCCCTCCCGCAGCAGGAGCACACGGCCTGGCCGTTCGGGTCCAGGAAACCATTCAAAAGGCACGTGCAGGCGGGCTTTCCCTTTCGGAGGCCTGGACGCGCCTGGAAACGATCGCTCGGGAGGCAGCGAAGGCGCAGATCCTCTGGCTCCTTACCGAAGCCGCCGACGGCCTGGTCCGGATTCTTCTGGAAGCGGGGAAGTCTGAAGAGGCGGCGGTGGCCGGCCTCGCCTGGTATCCAGCGGCGGTGCGCCAGGACAGCCCCCTGAAATGCGGCCCCTTCCTTCTGTCGCTGGGGCAAGCCCTTTTGGCGACGGGAAGAAAGGAGGCCCTTTCCGGTCTCCTCCGCCGGCTGGCCCGCTGGGGGTGCTCCTTCGACCGGGGGTTGCTGGGCCTGAGGTACCGCCTCCTGAAGGCCGAAGCCGCCGCAAGCGAGGGGCACCTGGGCTCGGCGCGGTACCACGCCAAGGAGGCCCGGCGGATCGCCGACGCCGTGGAGGCCCTCCAGACGGACCCCGTCTTTCTGGAGGCCTACCGCGCCCTTCCCGAAGTGGCCCGCCTGAAACGCCTGGAGGCCCGCCTGGGGCTCCCTGCTGCAAGAACGTAGGGAGGCTTGAC
>JBFMHB010000061.1 GCA_040752915.1 Acidobacteriota bacterium | reverse complement strand
CGGAGCGGGTGGGGGAGGGGTCCGAATCGTGGGCGGCGGGGTCGTCCCACCGGGGGCAGGCGGCTCCTGTCGGGCCGTCTCCGGAGGCAAAACGGCGGTTTGGGGGGCCTGAGTCGAGGCGGTTTCCTCGGGGAGCGCCGGCGCAGGAGACACGGGGGGCTCCCCGGAGTCTCCTGCCACCACAACCGGGGCGGGCGCGGCTGGCGCGGGGGTCAAGGGAACGTAATCCGAAGGCCTGAGGAAGAAGTACCAGACGGCGGCCAGGGAGAGGATCGCCACGGCGGAGGCCGCCGCCCCGTACAGGAGCCACCTCTTGAACGGGCGCGTCGCAGGGAGATCGGACGAACCACCGGCATCGCTCGAAGACTCTGACGGGGGAGGGGGGACCGGCTCGTCCTCGGGAAAAAGCGGCTCGAACTTGGGCGGCGCCGTATCGATCCGAATGGGCCGAAAGGGGGGAGCAGGACGGTGAGCCACCGGTCCCGATTCCACCCGGATGGGAGGGGGCAAGGACGGCGAAACGGCGCCGGAGGACGCGTCCTCGGGGGGGGGCGGAGGGGTTGGAACCGCTTCGGGAACGGGAGAGGACGGCGTGGGTCCCGGGACGGGCGGCGCGGAGGGAGCCTGGATGTCGAGGAAATTCAGGTCGAAGCGAGGATCCTCCTCGGTCGCGGCGGCCTCCGGCGCGGCGGACTGGATGTCCAGGAGGCCCAAGCGGGTCAGGCCGATAAGGAGCCTGGAGGCGAAGAAGGGATCCGCCCCGGAGGCTTCGGCGATTTGGCGCGCGTTACGGGAACCGTCCACGGCCTCCAGAACCGTCCGCTCCGCGGCGCTCAGGGGAAGGGAGGGGGCGGCGGTCCGTCCGGCGGCGGTCAGGGAGAGAGGCCTCTCCATTCCACCGAGAGCCTCGACGGCCCACTCGCGGTCCTCCACGGCGAGAGCCGTATCGAGCACGAATCGCGGGGTGGACACGGGCAGCTTGGCGAGATTGGGGGGGAGGACGCCCGGTTTGAAGACCGCGTGGCCCCGGTCCCAATTGGCCGCCGAAACGGCGATCCGTCGCATCTGGTCCACTAGTGCGTCCAGAAGGTCCGAGGAGGCGAGGAAACCGAGCTCCACAAGGGTTCGGCCGATGGTCCGGTTGCCCTTCTTGTCCATGGCCAGCGCCAGCTGGTCGGGCGTGAGCTTCCCCTGTTCGATGAGGATTTCCGTGAACTTGTCCTCGGAGGCGTTGGAGGCGGCAAAGATGAGCTGTCCGTCCTGGGCGTACAGGAACTTGCTGAGCTGGTCCCTCTGGAGCACGAGGGTTCCCGTGTCCTGGTTTTGAACGATCTCGCCGAGGATGGTGAGAAGCTCTCCCTTGCGAAGCTCTCGGGGCTGGGGGGCCATGTCCACCTCCGCCCACGATTATCGGCCTCCCCCTGAAAATGTGTCAAGAAATCCTGTGCTATCCTGCATTCCATGCGGGACTACCGGGGCGCCTCGATCCTGGCCATCCGCCTCTCCTCGATGGGCGACATCGCCCGCCTGCTTCCGGCCCTCGCGGTCCTGGGAAGGGAGGCGGGTCGCGTCGACCTGACTGTGGAGGACCGGTTCATGCCCCTCCTGGAACTCTTCCCCGTGGCTTCAGAGGTCATCGCGTATCCGAGGCGTTCTCCGGGATCGCCGGTCCGCCATCCGGTCCGATGGGGCCGGGCCATGAAGGAGTACCTCCGCACGCTTCAGGAGGGGCGGTATGATCTGGCCCTTGACCTCCACGGCATCCTTCGATCCGCGTTGGTCGGGCGGGCCTCGGGAGCCGAAGCGGTAGCCGGCTACGCAAGAGGGTTCGGCAGGGAACACAGCCATCTTTTGTACGACCACACCCTTCGGCCGGGGCCGGAGGTCCGGATGTCCCGCTATGACCGCTACTCCGGCGCCCTGCGCGCGCTGGGGTTCTCCCAGCCGGCGGCAAGATTCCTCGAGCCTTCCCTTCCCGAGTCGGCCCAGCGCGAGGTGGACGAGTTCCTCGCGAAAAAAAGCCTCACGGAGGGGGCCTTCCTTTTCGCCTTCTTGGGGACGAGCCGCGCTCAGGCCCGAAAGCGGTGGCCTCCCTTCCGGTATCTGGAGCTGGCCCGGGAGGTTTGGGTTCGTCTCGGCCGGCGCACCCTTCTCGGTTGGGGTCCCGAAGAGGCGGACCTCGTCGAATCCCTCCCCCCTCAGGAGGGACTGGACGCGATCCCCGACTGGACCCTGGACCGGCTGGTGGCCGTGATTCGGCGGGCCGGGGCCTTCGTCGGCGCGGACACGGGCGCCATGCACCTCTCGGCCCTGCTGGGCGTGCCTACGGTGGCCGTCCTGGGACCGACGGATCCCGTGGTCAACCGTCCCTTCGGCGACCGGCACCGGGTAATTCACAAGAAGGGGGTCCGCCGGCTCTGTTCGGGGGCGGACTGCGCCCATCGAGAGTGCATGGGCGCCGTCTCCGCCGGGGAGGTGCTCTCGGCCCTGGCGGCCGTGTGGCCCGGGGTGGGCTGCCCGAGTCGGGGCGAGGAGCCGATCCCGTGACCACCGAGGGGCCCTGGACCGACAGCCATTGCCACCTGGCCATGGAGGCCTTCCACGGCGACCGCGCCCAGGTCCTCGAGCGTGCGCGCGCCGCGGGGGTCACCCGCATGGTCATCGTCGGTACGTGTCCGGGCGACTGGCTCGCCTCGGCGGTCCTGGCCCAGGAGGTAGGGGGGAAGGCCACCGCCGGCCTGCATCCGCACGAGGCCTCCCTTTGGGGCCCGGATTCCGCTCTCCTCCTCGGGAAGGCCTTATCGCACCCGAGCATCTGCGCCGTGGGAGAGATCGGACTCGACTATCATTACGATCTTTCGGAGCGCCAGATCCAGCGCCTGGCCTTCTCGGAGCAGGTCCGCCTGGCTCTGGACCGGGGCCTTCCCGTGGTCGTCCACTCCCGGAGCGCCTTCGAGGATACGGTGGGCATACTGCGGGAGGCCGGGAGCGCCCTGCGGGGGGTCGTCCACTGCTACACCTATGGAGTCCAGGAGGCCGAGGCCTTTCTGGCGCTCGGGATGCACCTTTCCTTCTCCGGAATCGCCACCTTCCCCAAGGCCTCGGGGATCCGGGAGGCCCTGAGAACGGTTCCGCCCGAACGGCTTCTCCTGGAGACCGATGCGCCGTACCTCGCCCCCCCGCCGTTCCGCGGGAAGCGGTGCGAACCCGCGCACGTGGCCGTCGTGGGGGGCCACTTGGCGCGGTTCCTGGGGATGGACCCTCTGGACCTGGCCCGGACCACCACCCGGAACGCCCTGGGACTGTTCAGCCTGGATCGGCCCTGAAGGATGGGGAGCCGAAGCCGCCCCGATCAAGGCGGAAGGCCGTGCCCAAAAAGACGGACGGCCGGAATGGGGGGGCTTCCGGCCGTCCAGGGAAACTCGGCGTGTGTCTTGGAGAGAGCCGCCGAGTAGCCCTAATATAGCACCTTCGAAGAGAAAAATCACCCCTCCCGGGAGAAATCCGCGGCCGTCTGGGCCCGAACCGTGAGAACCGGGCAGGGCGCCTTCCTCAGGACCCTCTCGGCCGTTGAGCCCAGGAGAACGTGGGCCATGCCCGTGTACCCGTGGGTGCCCATGACGATGAGGTCGGCCTTCTCCTCCGCCGCGACCCGGACGATCTCCTGGGACGCCCTCCCGTGCTCCACCCGGCTCCCCAGTTTGTCAGAGGGGATGTCCAACCCGCTGACGATTTCGGCCAGGGACTGCCGGGACCGCTCCACGAGGCGGTCCTCCACATCCCCCGAGGTCATCGGTCCGAAGGTGAAATCCGAGGGCGCGACGATGGGCTCCACGACGTACACGAGGACCAGCCTCGCGTCCACCATTTTCCGCAGGGACCGTGCGAGGCGAAGGGCGGCCAAGGAGACCTCGGAGAAGTCGATGGGACACAAGATCGTCTCCCACTTCACCATGGCATCCTCCCTTTTTATTTAAAATGTAATACACTCCGGGCGTCGATGCCAGCGGAGGCCCGGTTCCCGGTCCCGTCTGGCCGAAAGGAGCCGAGGTGATCGAATCCCGGTTTCTCTTAGCCCTGAGGCGCCGGAAGGTGGATGCGACGCCGGTCTGGATCATGCGCCAGGCGGGGCGCTACCTGCCCGAATACCGGGCCACGCGGGAGAAGGCCGGGGATTTCCTTGCCCTCTGCAAGACCCCTGATCTCGCGGCGGAAGTCACCCTGCAGCCCGTTCGCATCCTGGGAGTGGACGCGGCCATCCTGTTTTCGGACATCCTCATCCCCGTGGAAGCCATGGGGGTGCCGCTCTCCTTCGCCGAGGGGGAAGGGCCCCGCCTGGATCCCGTGAGGGGCCGCGGCGACCTCTCCCGCCTGCACGTCCCGGATCCCGAAGGCGAGACGGGGTTCGTCATGGAAACGGTGAGGATCCTTCGAAGGGAACTTCCCGAGGGCGTGCCGCTCATCGGGTTCTCCGGCGCGCCCTTCACGCTGGCCTCCTATCTCGTGGAAGGGGGGACGAGCCGCGCCTTCCGTCACGTGCTGGGATGGATGTACGAGGACCCGAGGGGCTTCCAGGAGCTCCTGGACCTTCTGGCGGAGACGGTCATCGCCTACCTCCGGGCACAGGTGGCCGCGGGGGCGCAGGCCCTCCAGCTCTTCGACACGTGGGCGGGCGTCCTGTCCCGGAGGCTATACAGGGAAATCGCCTTTCCCTCCACGGTCCGCATCGTGAAGGCTCTCGCTCCAGGGGGCGTACCGATTCTTCTGTACGTGAACGGGTGCGCCCCCTTTCTGGAAGAGATGGCGGCCACAGGCGTTGATGGGGTGTCGGTGGATTGGCGGGTCTCCCTGGCGGAGGCTTCGGAGCGAACTCGAGGCGCCGTGGCCCTCCAGGGCAACCTGGACCCCCTGGCCTTGTTCGGGACGAGGGCCACGGTGGAGCGGGAGGCCGCCCGGGTTCTCGGTGAAGCCCCCGGGGTCGGCCACGTGTTCAACCTGGGCCACGGGATCCTTCCCGAGACACCCGTGGAGAACGTCAAGGCCCTCGTTGAAGCGGTTCACCGTCTGGGAAGGAAAGAGCCCTGAAGGATAGAAGAGGCGCCGGATCGGAGGGAAAGACTGTCGGGGCAGAGGCGAGGGAGGCGCGTGGCGGTTCTCCTCCCGGGGCCCCGTCATCGGGTGAGGGTTCCGGTCGGCTCGACCGTCCTGGCCCGCCCCCCCCACACGGCTCCACCGAGGCGGAATCCATGACCCAACGCTGGGATCCACCGGTCTTCGACCGCGAACTCATCCTGAAATACGACCGGCCCGGTCCGAGGTACACGTCGTATCCGACGGCCCCATATTTCCACGAGGGCTTCGACGCGGAGGCATACGAACGCGAGGTGGCCAGGACCAACGCGGACCCGTCGCCTCCGGATCTGTCGCTGTACGTCCACCTCCCCTTCTGCAAGTCCGTCTGTTATTTCTGCGGGTGCAACGTCACCTACACCAAGGACCGCGGGCTGGGCTCCGCCTACGTGGACCACCTCGTGCGGGAGCTGGATGCCCTGGCGCGGCTCATGAGGCCCGGGCGAAAGGTGGTCCAGATCCACTGGGGCGGGGGGACCCCGACCTTCATCCCCGCGCCCGTCCTGGGCAGGCTGTGGGAAGCCATACGCTCCCGGTTTGAGATCGCCCCGGGCGCGGAGATCGGAGTGGAAATCGATCCGAGAGAGGTCACCGAAGACCACCTCGGACTATTCGCGGAGTCGGGTTTCAATCGTATCTCTTTGGGAATACAGGACTTCGACTCGAAAGTCCAGAAGGCGGTTCACCGGATCCAACCCGAGGACCTCACGCGCCGCGTGATCGCCCGATGCCGGGAGCTCGGTTTCGAATCGATCAACGTGGACCTCATCTACGGTCTTCCGTACCAGACGGCGGAGACCTTCCGGGATACGGTGGACAAGGTGGCCGCCATCGGGCCGGACCGGATCGCCGTTTTCAATTTCGCTTACCTGCCGGACCTCATCGGCCACCAGCGGGCCATCCCCCGGGAGGCCATGCCCACCCCCGCCCAGAAGCTGGAAACCCTCGAAATGGTGGTGGAGTCCTTCGTCCGTTCCGGTTACGTCTTCGTCGGAATGGACCATTTCGCACGGCCCGGGGACGAACTCGTCAAGGCCCTCAAGGACCGGACCCTTTACCGGAATTTCCAGGGGTACACCACGAAGGCAGGGTGCGATCTGTACGGAGTGGGGGTGACCTCCATCGGCCAGGTCGGGCGATGCTACGCGCAGAACGCCAAGGCGCTGGCCGACTACCAGAAGAGGGTGTCGGAAACGGGAATCGCCGTCTTCCGCGGTGTCGAACTCACCGAAGACGACCTCCTGAGGCGGGACGTCATCACCCGGCTCATGTGTCATTTCGTCCTGTTCAAGCGGGAGATCGAGGAGGCCTACGGCCTGTCCTTCGACGAGACCTTCGCCGATGCGCTGGCCGACCTGGAACCCCTCGCGGCCGACGGATTGCTGGATCTTCACGGGGACCGGATCGAGGTCCGACCCCTGGGGCGGCTCCTCGTGCGCAACATCGCCATGGCCTTCGACGCGTACCTGCGCAAGGGTGATCCGAAGCGATTCTCGAGGACCGTCTAGGAGGTCTCTCCAGCCCCGGGCCGGGGATCTGCGAGAAGGTGGGAAGAGTGGAGAGCGAAAAGGAAGCGGTCAAGGACCCCATACCGCCCGAAGAGCCGGGCCTGAGCCTGCCGAAGGGCGGACCTTCGAGAAGGACGGCCACGGCCGTGCTCCTCATGAACTACGGCGGGCCGACGAAGGCCGAGGAGTGCGGGCCGTACCTCCGGAACATATTCATGGATCCGGACCTCATCCCGATCCCCCGGCTCATCCGGCCCCTCGTGGCCTCCTTGGTGGCGAGAAGACGGGCCCCCTCGCTCGCCCGGAACTACCTGTCCATGGGCCAGTTCAGTCCGACGCTCCGGGAGACGGAGGCCCAGGCGCGGGCGCTGGAGGCGGCCCTCGGGGGGGGCTACCGGTGTTTCGTGGGCATGCGCTACTGGCAGCCCTACATCGCGGAGGTGTGCCGGGAGATTTCGGAAGGCGGGTTCCGGCGCATCGTGCTCCTCCCCGTTTATCCCCACGAGTCCGTGACCACCACGGGATCCTCCATCCGCGAGGCTCTTCGGTCTCTCCGGGCGCTCGAGTGGAAGGGCGAAGTCCTCGAGATCCGATCCTTCTGGGAGTCCACCGAGTACCTCGACGCCATGGCGAGGAAGGTCCTGGCCGCTCTCGAAACGGCCCCCGAGCGGACGGAAGTCCTCTTCTCGGCCCACGGTCTGCCCCTCTCGGTGGCGCGGAAGGACCCCTACCCGGGCCAGGTGGCCCGAACGGTCGCCGAAATCTGCGAGCGGGTCGGGATCGCCTGCGGACGCATCGAGATCGAGGGGGTCGCGGAGGGTCCCTACTACGGCCCCGGGGAGGGGCGTTGGCCAGGCGTTCTCGCCTGGCAGAGCAAGGTCGGACCCGCGAAGTGGCTCGGGCCCTCCGTGGAGCACGTCCTGACCGAATGGGCCGGCCGCCAAGTCCCCCATGCGGTGGTAGTCCCCGTGGCGTTCGTCAACGAGCACAGCGAGACCTTGTACGAACTCGATGTCCTTTACGGGAACCTCGCCCGCCGGCTGGGGCTCGGGTACAGCCGTGTTCCCACCCTGGGAACGGATTCCGGCCTGATCTCCGCGCTGGCGCGTTCCGTCCAGGGGGCGGCGGGCTCCGCCGGGGAGGGCCGGCCATGAGCGGCGCCGCTCCGGACCGGGTGGACGCGGCGGTTCTCGGCGGCGGAATCAGCGGGCTCACGGCGGGATTCTTGCTGAAAGAACGGGGGTGGAGCCTCGCTCTCCTCGAAGCGGCGGGCCGTCCCGGCGGATGCATCACGACCTGGCGGAGGGATGGTTTCCTCTTCGAACTCGGCCCCAACACGGTCCTCAACAACGCCCTTGAAATCGACGCCCTGTGCGAGAAGGCGGGCCTCCTCCCGGAGAGGATCACGGCGGAGGGGGCCGCGAAGCGACGATACGTGGTCAAGGGGGGCCGCCTGATCCCTCTCCCCGGCGGGCCCATCGGTTTTCTGGCCACTCCTCTCTTTTCGGCGAGCGCCAAGCTGCGCCTCTTGAAGGAGCCCTTTGTCTCCCGGCCCCCCGAGGACCGCGAGGAGTCCATCGCTCAGTTCGTGCGGCGCCGGCTAGGCCCGGAGCTTCTGGACTACGCCGTGTCCCCCTTCGTGTCCGGCGTGTACGCGGGAGACCCGGAGCGCCTCTCGGTGCGCCATGCCGTGGCCAAGATCTACGCCCTGGAACGTGACCACGGGAGTCTGATCCGGGGCGCCCTGGCCAAAAGGAAAGGGCCGGCGCCCGCGGGAGGGCTCTTCTCCTTCCGCGATGGATTGGCCTTTCTCCCGGAGCGTCTCGCCGGGTGCCTCAGCGGGGGCTATCGGGCCCGCACGGCGGTCCGCGGTGTCCGCCGGGCGGAGGGGGGCTTTGAAGTGGACTTTGAGGGGCCCGGGGGCCAGACCGGGCGCCTGCTGGCCCGAACCGTCGTATCCGCCCTGCCGGCCCGGGCGGCGGCGGCGGCCCTGGCCCCCCTCGGCGGGGAATTCCCGAGAACGATCGGCGACCTGCCCTACGCGGACGTGGCGCTGGTATGCCTCGGATTCCGCCGGGAGGACGTGGGGCACCCCCTGGACGGCTTCGGCTTTCTGGCTCCGGAGGTGGAGGGCCGCTTCGTCTTGGGCTGCCTCTTCCCCTCGTCCCTCTTCCCGGGGCGGGCCCCCGAAGGCCACGTGGCCCTCTCGGTCTTCGTCGGGGGAGCGGTCCACCCGGACCGGGCGGCCATCCCCGAACCGGACCTCGTGCGGCAGGTCCTCTACGACTTGAAACCCCTGCTGGACCTGCGAGGGGAACCCGTCCTGAGCCGCGTGGAGTCCTGGCGCCCCGCCATTCCCCAGTACAACCTCGGCCACGGGGCCTTCCAACGCGCCGCCGAGGCTCTCGAGGCCGCCCACCCGGGGCTCTTCACCTCGGGGAACCTCCTCCACGGCGTCTCCGTCGGCAACTGCATCCAGAACGCCACGGCCGTCGCGGAACGGGTCCAGGACTTTCTCGGGAATTGACTCCGCTCCTGGGCCATCTAACCCAATCCGCGGCCGGGGATGGGGCCCTGGAAGATTGACCCTGTCTGGGTCCGGCGTCTATACTATCTCCTTGCTCGTAAGGGGGTTTCATGCCTGTGAAGAATACCGATTGGATCTGGATGAACGGCAAGTTCGTCCCCTGGAACGAGGCTCACATCCACGTTCTTTCCCACGTGATCCACTACGGTTCCAGCGTGTTCGAGGGGATCCGCTGCTACGAGACGCCCAAAGGCCCCAGGGTTCTGCGGCTGAAGGATCACATCCAGCGTCTGTATCACTCGGCCAAGGTCTACCGGATGGAGATTCCGTACAGCCTCGAGGAGTACTGCGAGGTGTGTCTGGAGGTGATCCGCCGGAACGGCATGCAGAAGTGCTACATTCGGCCCGTGGTCTTCCGGGGGTACGGCGACGTGGGAGTGAATCCGCTCCCGTGCCCCGTGGACACGGCGGTGGCCGTCTGGGATTGGGGAGCCTACCTGGGGCCCGAGGCCCTGGCCAAAGGGGTGGACGTGTGCGTCTCCACGTGGAACCGGCCCTCCCCCAACTCCCTTCCCGCCATGGCCAAGTGCGCCGCCAACTACATGAACGGCCAGCTCATCAAGATGGAGGCCATTCTGTCCGGCTTCGCCGAAGGCATCGCCCTGGACGTGAACGGATACGTTTCCGAAGGGTCGGGCGAGAACATCTTCCTGGTTCGCAACAGCACGGTCTACACCCCATCCCTCGGTCACGCGGTCCTTCCCGGCATCACTCGCGACGGCGTGCTCACCATCCTCGCCAAGGAAATGAAGATGGAGGTGCGCCACCAGGCCGTCCCGCGCGAGATGCTCTACCTCGCCGACGAGATCTTCTTCACGGGAACGGCGGCGGAAATCACGCCCATCGCCTCCGTGGACCGGATCCCCGTCGGGAAAGGCCAGAGGGGTCCGATCACCGAGGCCGTCCAAAAGAGGTACCTTGAAATCGTCCAGGGCAAGGCGGAAGATATCTACGGTTGGCTGACGCCGGTATACAAGTGACCTTCGGCGGCACGCGCCGCCGGGTGGCAGGGATGGCGCTTGGGGGAGGCTTTGGTCCCCCGGGGTGCGGTGCATTCGGGTAACTGCGCCCAGGCGTCGGGAGTCTGCCCGTTCCAGTGAGGAGTCGTCCATGCATATCAACGACTTCCTGAAGATGGCCATCGACCACGGGGCCAGCGACCTTCACCTCAAGGTCGGGTCCCACCCGGTCATCCGTGTGCACGGCCACCTGACGCCCATGGTGGACCAGAAGCGCCTGATGCAGGAAGACACGATCGCCATGGCCTTCTCCATCATGGACGCCAAGCAGAAGGAGAAGTTCAAGGCCAACCTCGAGCTGGACATCGCCTACTCCGTTCCCGGGCTGGGGCGGTTCCGCGTGAACATCTTCCAGCAGCGCGGGACGGTGGGCATCGTCTGCCGCGTCATCCCCATCGGCATCAAGACCATCCGGGAACTCATGCTCCCGCCCATCCTCGAGAAGATCGCCGCCGAGCAGCGCGGCCTCGTCCTCTGCACGGGGACCACCGGTTCGGGCAAGTCCACTACCCTGGCCGCCATGCTCGACCAGATCAACGCGAGCCGCACCGAGCACATCATCACGGTGGAAGACCCCATCGAATTCCTCCACCGCGACAAAAAATCCATCGTGAACCAGCGCGAGGTGGGCGTGGACACCCGGTCCTTCGCTTCGGCCCTGAGGGCCGCCCTGCGCGAGGACCCGGACGTGATCCTGGTGGGCGAAATGCGGGACTACGAAACCATCGAGACGGCCATCCTCGCCGCCGAGACGGGTCACCTGGTCTTCTCGACTCTGCACACCCTGGACGCCACGGAGACGGTCAACCGGATCATCTCGGTCTTCCCCCCCCACCAGCAGAAGCAAATTCGGCTCCAGCTCGCGGCCATCCTCAAGGCGGTCATTTCCCTCCGCCTGCTCCCGAAGTCCGACGGGAAGGGCCGGGTCCCCGCGGCGGAAGTCATGATCTGCACTTCCACCATCCGCGACTGCATCGAGAACAAGGAGAAGACCAAGCTCATCCGGGACTACATCGAACAGGGCTACAGCCAGTACGGCATGCAGACCTTCGACCAATCCCTGTTCTTCCTGTACAAGCAGGGCCAGATCACCCTGGAGGAGGCCCTGAGGCGCGCCACCAACCCCGACGAATTCAAACTCAAGATCCAAGGAATCCAGTCCACCTCCGACATCGCGAAGGAACAGATGGAAGGCGTGGCCGCCCCGGGCTCCTCGGACCTTCCGCCCGCCTTCACGAAGTACTGATGTCCAAGGGGGCCAAGGGAACCGATGGGGCGGAGGGCGCGGCCCTCCGCCTCCTGGCGCTGAGGGAGCACTCCCGGGAGGAGATCCGGGCCAAGTTGGCGCGCAGGGGCTTCCCCGGCGAGGAGGTCGAGCGCGCCCTGGACCGCCTGGAACAGGCCGGCCACCTCAGTGACGCGCGGTTCGCGGAGGCTTTGGCGCGCAGCGAACTGGCCCGCGGCAGGGGGGCCGTCGCCATCCGAGCCAAACTGAAGCGGGCCGGTGCCGCGACGCAGGTACCCGAGATTTCCACCGGAGAGGAAGAGAGATCATTGAGGGGGCTTCTGGAGCGCCGGGGGGTCCGCGCCGCCGATTTGACAGAGGGCAAGGAACGCGCCAGAATCTGGCGTTTCCTGAGGGGGCGGGGGTTTTCGGCCTCGGCCATCGCCAAGGTTCTGGGTTCCCGCGCCCAGGAAGAGGGAGAAACCGAATAAGGGAGGGGTCTGAGGATCCCCCGATCATCCCAGCGAGGCATCCATGACAGGAAACGAGATCCGATCGGCGTTCCTCCGGTTCTTCGAGGAAAGGGGCCACCGCGTCGTGCGCTCCTCCTCGCTCATCCCGGCGGGAGATCCAACACTCCTGTTCTCCAACGCGGGGATGAACCAGTTCAAGGACGTCTTCCTGGGCAAGGAAAAGCGCGAGTACACCCGCGCGACGTCCAGCCAGAAGTGCGTGAGGGCCGGAGGGAAGCACAACGACCTCGAGAACGTGGGGCGCACCGCCCGCCACCACACCTTCTTCGAAATGCTGGGGAATTTCTCCTTCGGGGACTACTTCAAGCAAGACGCCATCGCGTTCGCCTGGGAGTTCCTGACAGAGGTCTGCAACCTCCCGGCGGAGCGCATGGTGGCCACCATTTTCAAGGGTGAGGGCGGGGTGCCGCGGGACGAGGAGGCATACCGTTTTTGGATGCGCCACGTCCGGGAGGACCGGATCTTCGAGTTGGGGATGCACGACAATTTCTGGGCCATGGGGGACACGGGCCCCTGCGGCCCCTGCTCGGAGGTTCACTTCCACCAGGGGGACCACCTTCCCTGTCCCGAGGAGGCCGCGGGGCGCTCCTGCCTGGGGGTGGCCTGCGAATGCGACCGTTGGCTCGAGATCTGGAACCTGGTTTTCATGCAGTACGACCGCGACGAAAAGGGCGCATTGAATCCCCTCCCGGCGCCTTGCGTGGACACGGGGATGGGACTGGAGCGTCTGGCCGCGGTCATGCAGGGGAAGTCCTCCAACTACGAGACGGACCTCCTCCGGCCCCTTATCGACGCGGCGGCCGCTCTGGGGGGGGTTGCCTACGGCAGGGCCGAATCCTCGGACGTTTCTCTCCGCGTGATCTCGGATCACGTGCGCGCGGCCACGTTCCTGGTGGCGGACGGCGTGATCCCCTCCAACGAGGGGCGCGGATACGTCCTCAGGAAGATCGTCCGAAGAGCCGCGCGCCATGGGAAGCTCCTGGGCATCGAGCGGCCCTTCTTGAAGGACCTCGTGGGCAACGTGTGCGAGATGATGGGCGGAGCCTATCCGGAAATCGTGGAGAACCGGAAGACCGTCGAGACGGTCCTCCTCATCGAGGAGGAGTCTTTCATCAGCACCCTGAACGTGGGCCTCAAGAAGCTCCTTGACGTGGTCGCGGGCCTCACGCCGCCCAACAACCGGGAAATACCGGGAGACGCCCTCTTCAAGCTGTACGACACCTTCGGATTCCCGCTGGACCTGGCCGAAGACATCGCCAGGGAGCAGGGACTGGTGCTGGACCTGCCCGGATTCGAGCGGGCCATGGAAAGACAGCGCGAGCTCGCTCGGCAGTCCTGGAAAGGGGAGATGGACACCAAGGCGGGCCGGGAGCTTGCGGCCCTGGGCGTTACCTGCCAGTTCCTCGGGTACGCGACCCTGGCGGTGGACGGGGCCCGCTGCTCCCTCCTTCTGAAGGAGGGAAAGCCGGTGGAATCGGCCGTCGCCGGAGAAACCGTCCAGGTCGCCTTCGACCGGACCCCGTTTTACGCCGAATCGGGCGGACAGGTGGGCGATGTGGGCCACATCTACGCCGAGGAGGGCGTCCTGAAGGTCCTCGACACCCAAAGGCCGGTGCCCGGCCTCATCCTCTGTCTGGCTCGCGTTCAGACGGGCCGCCTGAGGCTGGGGGATTCGGCTCGGCTGGAGGTGGACGAGGCCGCCCGCGCCGCCACCATGGCCCACCATACGGCCACCCACCTTCTCCATGCGGCGCTGAGAGAGACCCTCGGTCCCCACGTCAAACAGGCGGGGAGCCTCGTGGCGCCCACGCACCTCCGGTTTGACTTCCACCATTTCGCCGCCGTGGACAAGACGGTCCTGGCCGGCATCGAGAGCCGGATCAACCTCGAAATCCTCCAGAACAGGCCGGTCTCGACGCAGGTGATGCCCCTGGAGGAGGCGGTGGCCTCGGGCGCCATGGCGCTCTTCGGGGAGAAATACGAGGAGGAAGTGCGCGTGGTGTCCGTGCCGGGCTTTTCCAAAGAGCTTTGCGGAGGCACCCACGTGGAGGCGACGGGGCGGATCGGCCTGTTCAAGATCATTTCCGAGCACTCCGCCTCGGCGGGAGTGCGGCGCATCGAGGCGGTGGCCCACATGCCCGCCTACCGTTTCCTGAAGGAGGAGGAGGACCTTCTTCACGCCGCCAGCGCGCACTTGAACGTGCCCCCGGAAAGGCTGCCCGCCACGGTGGAGAATCTATTGCAGGAAAGCCGGAGGCTCGAGAAGGACCTCTCCCGGTTGCGCTTGCAGGTGGCCTCGGGGGCCGCTCCCGAGGAGGAGATCAAGGAGGTCGGAGGGTTGCGCCTTCTCGTGAGGCGCGTGGAGGGTCTTTCGCCTTCCGAGATCAAGAACCTCGCGGACACATTGAGGGACAAGATCCAGTCGGGAGTCGTCGTCATCGGGAATCGGTTGGAGGACAAGGCGAGCCTCACCGTGGCTCTCACGAAGGATGCCGTGGAGCGCCTCAAGGCCGTGGATCTGGCGCGGCCGCTCGGGAAGATCATCGGCGGGGGCGGGGGCGGAAAGCCGGACCTGGCGGAAGCAGGTGGGAAACTCGTGGACAAGCTGGACGAGGCCTTGAAATCCGCCCGGGACAAACTGGAGGAGGCCCTGAAGGGCAAGCCCTGAGGCGCCGAAAAGGACGACCGCGCACCAACGAAGGGGCCGCCCGGCGGGGCGGCCCCTTTCGGTTGGAGTTCCGGGGACGAATCCCCGGGTCGCTCAGTTCACGACGATGACCATGGTCCTTTCCGCGCGGAACTTGTTCACGTTGAGGATCTTGACCTGGCCCTCGGCGCCGTCGGAAAGGACGGCGGCGATGTAGTCCACTCCCGGCTTGTAGGAGACCTCAGGCGCCACCTTGATGCTCTTGATGAGGGCGACGCCGGCTTCCTGGGCGGTGAACTTCACCGTGTCGCCGGACCGGAGGTCCAGGTGGCTCGGGAAAGAGGCCTCATCGAAGTTGGTGATGCGCGCCCGCGTGAAGACGCCGTCCTGAATCAGCCCCTGGGACACGAGCGCCTTTCGGTCTCCGATGCGGTAGAAGACCGAATTGAGGCGGGCCCTGAGGTCCTCGGAGAGGTCGTTGAGCTCCTGCATCTTCTTCAGGAGGTCCTCGCGCTCGGCCTGGAGCATGGCCACGTCCTGGTTGAGCTGGTCGCGCTTCTTCTCGAGGTCGGAAACCTGCTCGAGGAGAGTCGTCTTTTCCTTGGCCAGGTTGTCCCTCTGGGAAACGGCCGTGTCGCGGGCCGTCACGAGCTCCTGCTTGGCGCGTTGGATGACCCGGTAGGGGCTGACGGAGGCCTCGCCCTGAGTCACGAAGGTCCCGTACACGCCATTGTCATAGAAGTTCCAGACCTTGAAGCCTGGAACGAGTTCGTCCATGAGGTTGACCTGCTCCACGAGCTTCTTGGCCGCGGCGGCGTCCAACCCTTTTTCCTTGGTCAGGTAGTTCATGGCCAATTCGTAGTGGCGATCGCCTCTCTGGACGAGGACGGCGGCGGGCAGCTTCTTTTCGAGTTCCTGGACCTGGACCTTGAGGTCCTCCACATCCTTCTGCTTGGCGAGGATGTCGTTGATCAGGTCGCGGTACCCGATGCCCTGTTCCTGCTTGAGCTTCTGTTCGAGAACGGCCTTCTGCTCCGGGGTGAGGGTCTGGCCCACCACCGAGCCGATGTCCTGCCCGCCCTCCTGGACGTACTGGCGGAGGAGCTGATTCACCTTCTCCTGCTTGACGTCGATCTCCTGCTCCAGTTTGGCGATCTTGTTCGCCGTCGCCATCTGGCTGGTGACTTCCTTGGACTCTCTCTTGCACGCCAGGCTCACGGCCAGGGCCGCGGCGAGCGCCCACACGATCATACGTTTCATGGTCTTACCTCCGGTTATCTGCATGAACCAAATCGTAACACACTTGTTCCGAGGCGTGTGTGATGCCCGTCACAACGAGCCGGAGCCGGCCTCCGCAAAATGGCACATGAGCACCGTCCCCGCCGCGGCGACGTTGAGAGAATCCCACCCGGCCGTCATGGGGATGGCCACCCGGCGGGCGCAGTGCTCGAGGAGCTGGGGCGACAGTCCCCTCCCTTCGTTCCCGAGCACAAGGGCGAAGGGGCCCAGTGGGCGGGACATGCGCTGCAAGGGCTCCCCTCGGGCGTTGGCCGCAAGGAGCACCAAGCCCTGCGCGCGGGCCCACCCGATGAATTCCTCGCACGCGAGGACCCAAATGGGAATGTGGAAGGCCGCGCCGGCGCTCCGGAAGAGGGCCGTTCCCCGAAACGGATCGCAGGTGCCCCGGCCGGCGAAGACTCCGGCGAATCCGAAGGCCCTGGCCGAGCGGATGAGAATGCCCGTATTGACCGGGTCCTGAACGGCGTCGAGGTAAAGAAACCGGAGGTCGGGCTTCGCATCGGGGAGAGGCCGAGATCGGCGGAGTCCGATGGCCAGGATCCCCTCGCTCGTAGCCTGCGTCGTCAGCTTTCCGACCACCCTGGGGGTCGCCGCATGGACCTTTCCTTCGGAAACGAGGGTGTGGAGTCTGCCTTCCCACTCGGACCAAAGGTCCTCCCTGAGAAGGACGGTCTCAAGGGGCCAGCGGGCGGCGAGGGCCTCCACCAAGAGGTGCCTGCCCTCGATGAGGAATGCCGCCCTGTCGCGTCCCGAAGCCGCCTGACGCAACCTCTTGCAGAGGGGGTTCTGAAGAGACGTGATGACCTCGGGGCGCATGGCCCTATCCTACAAAAACGGAAGGCCGATGGGAAGGGCGGAGCCGCCCTCGCCACGCATCCTTACCCTCGAAACCCTGGGCGGGGCCCCTTAGGATTGGGCCTTGGGCAAGGAAGGCAAGGCGACCGCACCGGAGGCGTACTCGATGTACGTTGAGGATGCGGGCGCCGCAGTCTGACGCCGCCCAAGGTCCGGGACTTGCGGCCTTGTTATAAACAGAGGGGGAGGGGAGCATCGTGGGTCTGGAGAAAGCGGAACGGGACGCCCGAAGGGCGTAGGGAGGCCTTGGACCCGAGCGCGGACGCGCTTGCGCGGAAGTGTCAGGCTCAGGCCTCCCGTGCCGCGCCAACGGCGCGGCGCCCGTCCCGCTTAGCCTCGAAGACACCAAGATCATCTATTCTCAACGGGCGTGGGAAACCCAAATCCTTCGCGTCCCCCGTCTGGGGGGTGTAGAAAAACGAAAGCGGGCGCTTGGGGCGCCCGCCGGTGGAATCGTATGGTGCCGAAGGGGGGACTCGAACCCCCACACCCTGTCGGGTACCACCCCCTCAAGATGGCGTGTCTGCCAATTCCACCACTTCGGCACGTGCGGTCACTTTGAACCTCCGGCTGGAGGAGCAGGCTGGGGCGCGGGCTGGGCCGGAGGCGCCGCCGGCGGTTGGGTCGCGGCGGCGGGCTTGCTGGTCGCTGCGGCCGGAAGATTCCTTTCGAGAATGCTCTTCTGACGCCAGTTGGTGGCGATGACCAGGACGATGGAGAGCACCATGAAGAGAATGGCCAGGCCGGCGGTCAGTTTGTGCATGAAGGTAGCCGAGCCCCGGGCGCCGAAAGCCGTCTGGGAACTCGCGCCCCCGAACGCCGCCGCAAGATCACCGCCCTCGCCGGGCTGGAGCAGAATGATGCCCACCAGGAGCAGGCAATCCAGGATGTAGAGAATCCAGAGGACCGTGATCATTCAACCTCCTCGGCGCCCCTTCCAGGGGCTTGAAAATACTACCCCAAGAGGGCCTCCCGGTCAAGGGCC
>JBFMHB010000060.1 GCA_040752915.1 Acidobacteriota bacterium | reverse complement strand
AAACCCCTCCGGGGTTTCCCACCCTTCCCACAGTCCCTGCTGCGGTCAGAAGGCACCGCGTTTCGGATTGATTTTTACATGAGGCAACAAATACCATTTCGGGAAGATTCTTACGTGAGGCAACAGGGGGCTGGCCCCGCATCCCCTCTCCCACGCGGCGAGGATTCCGCTCCCGGAAGCGGCGGTTCGTTACCGCCTGTCCGCCAGCGCATCTCTAAGGTTCCGGACCGACGACGTGCCGTCCGGTCGGTGATAGAATGAACCAAATCCTATGGACCGGATCTTCACTTTTCCAGGGGGAACCATGAGTCGAAGAAACCGCTTGAACTTCCGGGCCGCCTGGGCTCTCTCCGGGGTCCTTCTTTGCCTCATCGCGCCGGTCCCCGCCCGGACCCAGCAGGAAGCCCCTTCCGATGCCCTGCGTCTTACGCTGGAGGAGGCGGTCGCCTACGCCCGAGGGCACAACCCCATGGTCCTTGCCGCGAGGCAGGAAGTGGAGGCGCGGCGCGGACAGCACCGGGAAGCGGCCTCCCTGTTCTGGCCGGACCTGACCTTTACCGAGACCTACAGCCGGACGACGAACCCGGTGTACGTCTTCATGGGAAAACTCAACCAGGAACGGTTCGGGATGATGGACTTCGCCCTCCCGAACCTGAACCGTCCGGCCCCCCTGAACAACTACCAGAGCCGCGCCGAACTCACCGCTCCGCTCTTCGCGGGAGGCAAGATCAAGGCGGCCTACCGGGCCTCGCGTCTGGGAGTGGAGGCCGCCTCCAGCCAGAGCGTTTTCGCCGAGTCCAGCCTGACGAAGGCGGTCACCGAGGCCTTCCTCGGGAGCCTGCTGGCGGGGCGGGCGGCGGAGGTGATGGCCGAAACCGTCGGGACGGCGGAGGCGCACCTCCGCCAGGTGGAGGCCATGCACGGCCAGGGGTTGATCCTGGATTCGGACCTGCTTCGGATGCGGGTGTTCGTCTCGGACATGCGCCAGCAGAGAGCGGCCCGGGAGGCGGATGCCAAGGTGGCGAGGGCGTACCTCGCGTACGCCATGGGGCACGACGGGGAGGTCGAGCCCGTCGGAGAGCTGTCGGGGGAGGGAGAGGCTCCCCCCTCTCTGCAGGAGGCCCTCGAGGCGGCCCTGTCCGGCCGGGAGGACCTTCGCGCCGCCGAGCTTCAATCCCGGCAGGCCTCCGAGGGCGTGAAGATGGCCCGGGCCGACTACCTTCCGCAGGTGGGGGCCGTGGCGGCCTACGAGCAGGACACGGAGAGCTGGTCCGGCCACGGGGACAACTGGATGGTGGGGATCCAATTGCGCCTGCCGCTCTTTGACGGGGGAGCCCGGTCCGGGCGCCTGCTCACGGCCCGCTCCAGGGAGTTTCAGGCCAGGCAGGCCCTCCTGGACCTGCAGAGAAAGGTCCGTGTGGAGGTCAGGGAGGCCTGGCTCCGTCTGGAGGCGGCCTCCGAGCGGGTGTCCGTCTCCTCCGAGTCGGAGGCCCAGGCCCGAGAAAACCTCCGCATCGTGGAGCTGCGCTACAAGGAGGGCATGGCATCCATCACGGACCTGCTGGACGCGGACACGGCCCTCACGGCCTCGGCTCTCCAGAGGGCCCAGGCCGTCCACGACGAGCGCGTGGCCCGCGCCCGCCTCCAGTGGGCCATGGGCAAGTAACGGAAACGACGGGAAAGACAGGGGTGTTTCGATGAAGAACGCGATGATCTGGATCACGATGGCGGCCGCGGCGGGCCTGATGGCGTGCGGGCACAAGGTGGAAAGGCGGGACCCCGGGCCGCCGGTGACCGTTCGGGTGTCCGAGGCCGCTCCGAGGCTCATGCCCGCGGGGGAAACCTACACGGGAAGCGTCAAGAGCCGCCGGGCCGTCACGATCTCCACGAAAATGATGGGGCGGGTGCTCCGCCTTCACGTGGAGGAGGGGCAGTCGGTCCGGAAGGGTCAACCCCTCGTGGACGTGGATGCGGCGGAGGCCCAGAGCGCCTACGAACAGGCCCAGGCCGGCCTGCGGGCCGCCGAAGTGGCTGCCGCCAACGCCCGCCGAGACCTCGAACGATTCACCTCCCTCCGGGCGGAGAAGGCCGTCACAGAACACCAACTCGAACAGGTGAAGGCGGGGGCCGCCGCGGCCGAGGCCCAGAAGGCCCAGGCCGAGGCCAACCTGAAGATGGCCGGAACCCTCCTTTCCTACGGGCGCATCACGGCGCCCTCCGACGGGATCATCACCCGCAGGTGGCTGGATTCCGGAAACCTCGCTTACCCCGGGGCTCCCCTCCTCACGCTCGAAGATCCCTCGGACCTGGAAATCGGCGTGGCCGTCCCCGAGGAGCGCTCCCGACTGCTCGCTCCCGATCAGGCCGCCGACGTTCGCGTGGACGGGTTCCCCCAGCCCTTCCGGGGGACCCTCACTTCCGTCGTGCCCGCCGCCGATCCCATGAGCCGGACCTCCTCCGTGAAGGTGGCCGTGCCGCCGGGCACGAGCCTGCGGCCTGGGCAGTTCGCCCGGGTTCGGTTCGACGCCCTCGCCGAGAAGGTCCTCGCCGTCCCCGAGGAAGCGCTCCTGACCCAGGGCCAGATGGACGGCGTTTTCGTCGTCGAACAGGGCCTCGCGCGCCTCCGCTGGATCCAGACCGGCCAGAGGGAGGGAGGGTTCGTCCAGGTCCTCAGCGGACTGTCGGCCGGAGAGCGGGTCATCGCTCCCGTCCCCGCGGGCCTGCAAGACGGCACTCCCGTCGAGGTGGCGCCATGATCCGTGTGGGTCCATCGGGCTCCATCGCCCACTATTTCCTCAAGAACAAGCTGACCCTCCTCTTCGTGGTCACGTCCCTTCTTCTCGGCGCCTTCGCGGTCCTCATGACCCCGAGGGAGGAGGAGCCCCAGATCAAGGTCCCCATGGTGGACCTCTTCGTCCCCTTGCCGGGAGCCTCCCCCGAAGAGGTGGAACAGCGCGTCGTCACGCCCTTGGAGAAGCTCCTTTGGGAGATTCCGAACGTGGAGTACGTGTACTCCACCTCCAGCGCGAACATGGGCCTGATCATCGTCCGCTTCAAGGTGAACACCTCGGAGGAAACGGCGCTCCTTCGGATCTACGACAAGGTCGCCGGAAACCTGAACCAGATGCCTCCCGGGGCCCTGTTCCCCCTCATCAAGCTCAAGTCCATCGACGACGTTCCGGTTCTCGGGCTCACCCTCTGGGGAAAGGGGTTCGACGCCTACTCCCTCACCCGCATCGCCCAGGAGCTGGAAATCGAGCTTCGCGCCGTTCCCGACGTGGCCGCGGTGGAAATCCTCGGCGCCCAGAAGCGGGAGCTTCGCGTCGTCCTCGACCCCGTGCGGATGGCGGCCCACGGCGTGAACCCCCTGACCATCGCCCAGAGCCTCCAGGCCTTCAACTCGCGCCTGCCCGCGGGCTCCCTCGTCAAGGACAACCGGGAGGTCCGGCTGGAGGTGGGCTCCTGGATCCGGGACGCCCGGGACGCCGCCGCCGTCCTGGTAGGCTTCCATCAGGGCCGCCCGGTCTACCTGGGGGACGTGGCCGTCCTCGAGGACGGGCCCCCGCTCCCGGGCCAGTACGTCCTCTTTGGCGTGGGTCCGGGCGCCTCCGCCCGGGGGATCCCGCCCGAGGCGCGGGGCCAGTACCCCGCCGTCACGGTGACCGTGGCCAAGAGACCCGGAGTGAACGCCACGGCGCTCAACGAGGTGCTGCTCCAGAAAGTGGAGTCCCTTCAAGGCCGGCTGATCCCGAGGGACGTTTCGGTCACCGTCACCCGGGACTACGGGGAGAGCGCGGGGGAGAAGTCCGACGAACTCATCAAGCACCTGCTCCTGGCCACCGTCTCCGTCGTCTTGCTCATCGCCTTCATGCTGGGCTTCCGGGAATCGCTCGTCGTCGGCATCGCGGTGCCCGTCACCCTGGCCTTCACCCTCCTGATCTACTACCTGGGCGGGTACACGCTCAACCGGGTGACCCTGTTCGCCCTCATCTTTTCCATCGGCATCCTGGTGGACGACGCCATCGTCGTGGTGGAGAACATCTACCGCCACTTCGCCATGAAGGACGGACGAAGCCTCACGCGCAAGGCGATCGAAGCCGTGGACGAAGTGGGCAACCCCACGATCCTGGCCACCTTCACCGTCATCGCCGCCATCCTCCCCATGGCCTTCGTGAGGGGGATGATGGGGCCCTACATGCGCCCCATCCCCGTGGGCGCCTCGGCGGCCATGCTCATCTCCCTGGTGGTGGCCTTCATGGTTTCCCCCTGGGCGGCCTTCAAGCTCCTGAAAAACAAAGTCCATGTCGGAGAGGAGCACGAGGGCGGGGTCATGGGCCGCCTCCTGGGCCTGTACCGGCGGGTGATGACCCGCCTGACCCACGACCGGCGGATGGGCCTGCTCTTTCTGGCCGGGAACCTCCTCCTCCTGGCCCTTTCGGTGGCCCTGGTGGTCTTCAAGGTCACCAAGGTCAAGATGCTCCCCTTCGACAACAAGAGCGAGTTTCAGGTGGTCCTCGACCTGCCCGAGGGGGCCTCGCTGGAGAGGAGCCTGCAGACGGCCCAGGCCATGGCCCAGAAGCTCACCGAAATGCCCGAGGTCACGGACTACCAGATCTACGCCGGCACCTCCGGGCCCATCACCTTCAACGGCCTGGTCCGCCACTACTACCTCCGCCAGATCCCCCACGCGGCGGACATCCAGGTCAACCTTCTCCCCAAGCACGCCCGGAGCCGCCAGAGCCATGACCTGGCCAAGGAGGCCCGCACCCTTCTGGAGCCTCTGGCGGCGGAACTCGGAGTCGCCCTGAAGGTCGTGGAGATCCCGCCGGGGCCCCCGGTCCTCTCGACCCTCGTGGCCGAGATTTACGGCCCCGATCTCGGGGGGCAATTC
The DNA here is from genome assembly GCA_040752915.1 of Acidobacteriota bacterium. Classification (NCBI taxonomy): domain Bacteria; kingdom Pseudomonadati; phylum Acidobacteriota; species Acidobacteriota bacterium. The sequence goes on along the minus strand of JBFMHB010000060.1, from coordinate 13,025 downwards.
CAGGCGGGGCAGGAGGTTCTGAAGATCTTCCGGGACACGGCCGGCGTCGTGGACGCCGACATCTACGCCGTGGCCCCCCAGGAGCAAATCGACCTGGTGGTGGACCCCAGGAAAGCTTCCGCCGCCGGCCTCTCCGTGGCCGAGGTGAGCCAGGCGGTCTCCATGGCCGTCCACGGCGCCACCGTGACCCTGGCCCACATGCCGCGGGAGCGCGAGACGGTGCCGATCACCCTCCGCATGCCCCGCGAGTCCCGCTTCGATCTCGCCGCCCTCTCCTCCCTGCAGATTCAGAACCGGCAGGGGACGCTCATCCCCGTGTCGCAGGTGGTGGACGTTCGAAAGGCCGCGATCCCCCAGGAGATCTACCACAAGAACCTCAGGCGCGTGGTGTATGTGGTCGGGGACGTGGCGGGGGTGGAGGAGAGCCCTGTCTACGCCATGTTCAAGCTCAACCGCGCCCTCGACGGCCTCCGCCTGCCCGACGGGACCACGGGCCTGAAGCGCTTCTACACGGCGGTCCCGCTCCTTTCCGACCGATACGCCGTCAAGTGGGACGGGGAGTGGCAGATCACCTACGAGGTCTTCCGGGATTTGGGGATCGCCTTCGCCCTGGTGCTCGTGTTCATGTACATCCTGGTGGTGGGATGGTTCAAGAGCTACCTGACGCCCCTGGCCATCATGACGCCCATCCCCCTGTCCCTGGTTGGGATCCTTCCCGCCCACGCCGCCGCCGGCGTCTTCTTCACGGCCACCTCCATGATCGGGTTCATCGCGCTGGCGGGCATCGTCGTCAGAAATTCCATTCTCGTGATCGATTTCGCCGAGATGAAAATGCGCCAGGGGATGCCCCTCAAGGACGCCGTGGTGGAAGGGGGAGCCGTGCGTTTCCGGCCCATGCTGCTCACGGCCCTGGCCGTCGTCGTGGGTTCCTCGGTCATGCTGGCGGATCCCATCTTCCAGGGCATGGCCGTGGCCCTCATGGCCGGGGAAGTGGCGTCCACCCTCCTGTCCTGGGGCGCCATCCCCATCCTGTACGTCCTTTTCTACGGCGACAAGCCGCCCGTGGAGGACGAGGCCCTCGAGGAAGAGGAGTGAGTTCCCGTTCGATCGCGACGGAAGCGGAGTCTGGATATGAAGATGCTCTTTCTGGTGACGGACAGCGAATACGAACCCCACTGCATGAACACGCTGAGGGAGAAGGGCGTGACCGGGTACACCGTGATCCCAGAAGTGTGGGGCGCGGGGGCGTCGGGCATGAAGAGGGGGGACCGGATCCACCCCGGAGCTTCCGTGGTGGTGGTTTCGGTGGTCCCCGACGAGGCGGTCCCCGGCCTGATGGACTGCATCCGCCAGTGCAAGGAGGACCACAAGCTCTGCGAATCCACCCACGCGTGGGTCCTTCCGGTGGAGGCCGCCCTCCACGACGTCTGATGGCTCCGGGCGTAGAATGGCCCTCCCGCGGGGCGGCCCCGGTCCGCCGCCCCGCGTTTCCGGAGGGGCCATGAGCCGGCGGTTCATCCTTCACGCACCCTTCGAGCCCACGGGCGACCAGCCCCGGGCCATCGAGGACCTCGAGAACCGGATCCGGGGAGGCGCACGCCACTCCACGCTCTTGGGCGTCACGGGCTCGGGAAAGACCTTCACCATGGCGGCCCTCGTGGAGCGCCTCCAGCGGCCCACCCTGGTCCTGGCCCACAACAAGACCCTGGCCGCCCAGCTCTTCTCCGAGTTCAAGCAGTTCTTCCCCGAGAACGCCGTCGAGTACTTCGTTTCCTACTACGACTACTACCAGCCCGAAGCCTACGTGCCCTCCACCGACACCTACATCGAGAAAGAGTCCACCATCAACGAGGAGATCGACCGCCTCCGCCTGTCGGCCACACGAAGCCTCCGCGAGAGGAAGGACGTCCTCATCGTGGCGTCGGTTTCCTGCATCTACGGCCTCGGAGAGCCCGAATCGTACTACGGCATGACCCTCCGGGTGGCCCGGGGGGAGCCTCTGGACCTGCAGAAGACCCTGAGGCGCCTGGTGGACATGCTCTATACCCGGACGCCCTCGGTCCTGGAGCGCGGGCGCTTCCGCGTGCGGGGGGACGTCCTGGAGGTTCACCCCTCCTACGCCGACGAGGTTCTCCGGGTGGAACTCTTCGGGGACGAGGTGGAGGGCCTGTTCCGGGTGGACCCCCTGACCGGGGAGATCCTCGAAGAGCTGGACGAGGTCGTCCTCTATCCCAGGACGCACTACGCCACTCCCAGGGAGACGGTCCTGGCCGCCGTGGAGACCATCAAGACCGAACTCAAGGAGCGCCTGGGGGAACTGGAGGCGCAGGGAAGGCTCCTCGAAGCCCAGCGCCTCTCCCAGCGCACCCGCTTCGACCTGGAAATGCTGGCCGAGACGGGCTTCTGCAACGGCGTGGAGAACTACTCCCGGCACCTCACGGGCCGGGGCCCCGGCGAGCCGCCCCCCACACTTCTGGAGTACCTCCCGACGGACGCCCTGGTCTTTCTGGACGAGTCCCACATGACCGTCCCCCAGCTCCAGGCCATGTACCGGGGAGACAGGTCTCGGAAGCAGACCCTGGTGGACTACGGCTTCCGTCTCCCGTCGGCCCTGGACAACCGGCCCCTGAAGTTCGAAGAGTTCAACGCCCTGGCGCCCCGCATCGTCTACGTTTCGGCCACCCCAGCCGCCTACGAACTGGGCGTCTCGGGCGGCGTCTCCGCGGAGCAGGTCGTCCGCCCCACGGGCCTCATGGACCCGGTGGTGGAGATCCGCCCGGCCACGGGACAGGTGGAGGACCTCTACCGGGAGTGCCGGGAGGTGACCGCGGGCGGCCAGCGCGTCCTTGTCACGACGCTCACGAAGAAAATGGCCGAGGAGTTGACGGCGTATTTGAAGAACCTGGGCCTGCAGGTGGCCTACCTCCATTCGGACATCGACACCCTGGAGCGCGTCAAGATCCTGAGGGAATTGAGAAAGGGGACCATCGAGGTCCTGGTGGGCGTGAACCTCCTGAGGGAGGGCCTCGACCTTCCCGAGGTGAGCCGGGTGGCCGTCCTGGACGCCGACAAGGAGGGCTTCCTCCGGAGCCGGGGCGCCCTCATCCAGACCATGGGGCGGGCGGCCCGCAACGTGGAGGGCAAGGCCATCCTCTACGCCGACTCCATGACCGACTCCATGCGCGCCGCCGTGGAGGAGACCACGAGACGGCGGGCCAAGCAGGAGGCCTACAACGCCGCCCACGGCATCACGCCCCAGTCCATCGTGAAAAGCCTCGACACGATCCTCTCCAGCGTCTTCGAGCGGGATTACTACGCCGTGCCGAAGGTGGCCGAAGAGGAGGCCCCCTACGCCGATCCCGAGGAGGCGGCCCGGCAGATCGCCGCGCTCGAGAAGGAGATGTACGCCGCCGCCGAGGTCCTGGAGTTCGAGAAGGCCGCCGAACTCAGGGACCGCGCCGAAGCCCTCCGCCGCCGCCTCGTGGGGCCCTAAGAGGTGGGGCGTCGAAGCCGGAGCACGAGGGAATTCGGACGCGGCATCGAAAGGTCTACCACCGCTTCCGCCGCTCCCCGTTCGGGGTCGGAGGCCCGAATCCGGACCCTTGCCGGGGCCAGACCCGAGATGGAAAAGGCTCCAGCGCCGTCGGTCGTGGTGTTGCCATCGGGAAGGGCACCTTGGCCGGCGTACTCCCACTGGACGGGAAGGGCCGGCACAGGATCGCCTTGCTCGTTTTCCACCCGCCCGGACAGGACGAGCCCTTGGAAGTCCCAAACCACCGTCTCTTTTGGGGTTTCGGGAACCACCACCGGCCGCGTCCAGCGTCCGCCGTTCCAGGAAAGGACGGCTGTCCCCGGCCCCACCGGGCACTCGACGAGCAAGGCGAACCCTCCTCCGTCCGTGGGAGCCGAGGCGAGGGGGGACGGAAAACCCAGAACGATCATTCCTTCAGGAGTTCCGATGGCGAGGGGGGCTCCCTGCGCCTCGTCGTGAGCCGCTTCGAACGAGAGGACAGCCCCGGCGGCGGGGCGTCCGTCCAACCGAGCCTGGACGGGAAGGTTCACACCGTCGAGGAAGATTCGAAGCTCTTGGTCTTCCAAGGACCCATCCACCTGGAGCGGCCTCCGGATTTTCGGCACGATGGAGAAGGGCTCGAAGACGGCCAGGGTGTACCCACCCGGCGCAACGGGTCCCAACCGGAACAGTCCTTCTCGATCGGCCGTAGCCGATGGCCCTTCATAGTCGAGCACTCCGCTCTGAAGCACCACGCGGTAGCCGGACCAGTCCTTTGGAAGGCGGGCCATGAGGCGGCCCTTCACCGTAACCTCCTCTTGCAGAGAGAGGGTTCCCGCCTCCACGTCCTCACCCTCAACGCGCACGACGCCGCTCCGGCCGCCGAGGTCGCCCACCCGCGCTTCCACTCGATACGTCCCGTCGGGGACCCCGAAGAAGGCGAAGGTGCCGTCTTCCTCCTTCCGATCGGCTTTGAAGGACTTTTCAGCCCCGCTGGCAACTTCCCTTGGGCCCATTTCCCGTTTCAGCCAGATTTCCGCCTCTCTTGCGTCGAGGTTTTCTCCCTCCTTGGACTCTAGGCGGCCGCTCACCTTCGGCCGGGTGCCGAGATAGAGGATTCCGGCATCCGAGACGATGCCCGTCTCTACTTCCACGGTTTTCAGCGGGCTTCTCCTTCCAGCCGCGGAGGCCTGCAGGCGGTAGCGGCCTTCTTCGAGGCCGAAAACGGAGAAGGAGCCGTCCTCCTCCAACGTGGCATCGAAGCCGGCCCCTTGCGAGCTGATCCCCGAGAGGGCCTCCACGCGGACTCGCAGACTCTCCGGCGCATGCCCCTCGCCCTCCTCCTCCACCCTGCCCGTGATCCCCGCACCCCGCGTGAGGACGATCGCGCATTCCCCGGCCTTCTCCACGGGGAGGTTCCGGAGTTCCCCTTCCAGGTAGTCGTCCGCCGAGACAAAGAGGTCCCACGGGGCGTCCCCTTCGGCCTGGGGCGGAAGGGAAAAGTGGCCCCGGGCATCGGTGATGGCATACGGCCGCCCTCCCGGCACACCGAGCGTCACAACCGCACCGTTCACGGGCCGTCCCTCACCACTCCGGACGAATCCTTCGAGAACCACCGCCTTCGACAAATGGACGGCGACCTCCGAGGCAGGAGGAACCTTGAGGGCGATTTCCTCCCCTGCGCACCCCTCCGCCTGCACAAGGATCTTGCAGGGGTAACCCTGCGGGAAGACGGTCCCGCACTCCCCCTCGTAGGCCCATTCCTCGGAGGTCGAAAGCCACGGAAGGCCGAGGTGGGCATAGCGAACCTCGGCCCGCCATTTGTGGGGGGTCCTTTCTGGGAGTCCGATGCGGACGCGTACCGGGTTGGCTCGGGCAAGGACCACCCGCTTCGGTCCTTCTCTCGGGGGCACCTCCAGAACACCGTGGCCCTTGGCCCAGGCCAGAAGGGAAAGCGAGGCCTCTTCCGCGCCAAGGGACACGAACCCTTGCGCGTCCGCTCGCAAGCGGCGGATCGCTTGCTCTTTCTGGCGCGCAAGTTCCAGGGGGTGGAGCGGTGACGAGGGAGGTAGGAAAAGGACCGACGCGCCTCCCAGGGCGCGGTGGTTTGAGTCCTCCAAGCGCAGGCTCCCCGGCGGGGCGGGCTCGGCCTTCAGCAGAACCGGCGGAGAGCCGGCCTCCACGACCGTGGCGGAGGGAAGAAAGACCGGCGTGGCGATCCAAAGGAGGGCCGTCCCCCCCGGTTCAAGAAAGAGACATGCCTTCCCTTGGCTGTCTGTCCACACTCGTCCCATGGGCTCGGGGAGGTTGGACCAGTTCGCCGGTCGGTACTCCAGCTCCACATCTCGAAGAGGGTTCCCCGAGCCATCCCGAACGAGAACCTCATTCGCGACACCCTGGGAAACCTCCGCAGGAATCCGGCTTCCAGATTCCACCGCCAGGAATCCGCGGCCTTGTTGCCAGAGCAGGAGCGGCCCTGGTGATGCCGTCCCAATCCAATCGCGGGGAACGCTGCGACACTCTGCCCCTTCGCCCGCCGGCACCACCCAGCAGGGAGACGCCCCCTCCTCCGTAGCGAAAACAAGAAACGGCGCGAGACAAAGCCCCGCCACGAGCCCGACGGAACTGAATCCCTTTCTCATGGTTCGTCCTCCACCTCTCCCGCCAGCGCCAAGGCCAACCGAGCCAACTCCGCCTGGCGGGCAGGCGGCCGGGGAACCTTTGCCGCGAGGGTGACCGATGGCCGGGGAGCCCTTCGAACGAGCAGGAGGAAGGGGCGTTTCTCTCCATTGGCATCATAGAATTTCAGGAGGGAGGCCAACTCGGCGTTCCACACGTAGGGCACGCCGAGCCCCTCCTCCGGTCTGGGCGGCGCGGGCGCCGCCACCATGCAGACGAGCGCTCCCCCCTTTTCGAGCCCCTTAAGTTCCTCCACGAGGGGAGCATACCGGCAGGGGCACCCGGCCGAAGGGTAGAGGAGGGCCACAATCCTTGCCTCCCGCGGAAGAACCGGCGGCAGAGCCTGGGCGAGGTCGGGTGGCTCTTCGAATTCGCAGCATGAAAACGTCCATAGCCCCACGCACAGGGCCACTGCCAACCCTCGGACGAGATGGCGGCAAGGTTCCTTTCGGATCATGCCCCGGTCTTCTTCTTCGAAGGCGATGCGTCGCGCCCCAGGCTCTCCGGCTGGCCTTGCAGGAAAGGCCATTCGTAGAGTTCGGTCACCTGCGTGTAATGACTGGTCAGTCTGCGGAGGATCAGGAAGGCCCCCCGGGCCTTCAGCGTGTCCGCGACTTCCACCCCTTCCTGCAGATCCAGCGCCCGTGGGAAGGGAACTTCCTGCGCCCCGGCTTCTTGGAAATTCCCGTCCAGCCACTCCACCCGTAGCGCGGTCAACCCCGGTCTTCGTTTTTGCCAGACCACACCCAGATACGCCCCAGCGGGAATCAGCCCTATGACTCGGTCGCGCGCAAGGCTCTTCAGGGTGTTTTCCTTGGATTCCGAGGCGGGCGGCGGAAGTTCCGGCTTCGCCTTTTCCGGGGCAAAGCGCTTCAAGAGAGTCCCTTCGCCTGAAAAGAGGCAAAGGGACAGCGGAAGGCTGCGAGCCAGCACCCAGCCATGATCCGGCCATTCGACCCAGGACGAATAGGCGTTCCACAACCCCGCCGTCTCCAGCTCCGGGGTTCCGGCCTCCATCTGCTCGTAGGCCCTTTCGTCCTTCCCTTTCCAATCGGTGGACAGTAGGGTTGCGTAGGGTCCTTTCCCTCGGCCCTCCTCCCCGGGCCCCAACCACGCCAGGTATGTGAAGAAGAGCCGACTGGGGGTCAGAAAGAGCCCTTGGGGGGCGTACCAGGCGGGCGGGACCTTGAGGCGTCCCTCCTCCCCCCTCTCGCTGAAGAAGCGAATGCGAGCATCTCCCTCCACGACCGCCACCGTGCCGCCGGCTTGCGCAAGGCGCCAGCCCTCGCGCAAGGGGTGTCCCGATTCGCCCCCGGCCACATCTCGGAGCCTTCTTCCCCGCGCATCGTAAACCACCAGGCGGTCCTCGGTCCCGTCCAAGACCCAGAGCCTTCCACCGGAGAAGACCAGGTCGCGCACCTCCCGAATCGCCGGCTCCAGCGAAAAGGCACGGATCCGATCCATAGCGGGAAGCCGCGGCCTTCCAACAGCGTTGTTCTGATCTGCTTCGGAAGAGGCCAAAGCACTTGCGTAAAGAAGCAGCGCCCCCCCCAGCAATGCCTGCAGCGCTTTCCGACCAAGAGACATGCCGCCCCCCTTTTTCACGTGCTAGGGATAGACATCCGCCGCGTCGCACCCTTCGGAAGTCGGTACTCCGCAGTAGGGCGGGTTGTACCCCAACCACCTTCGATGATAGTGCCTCGGCGGCAGGGAGAACGTCGCAAGGGCGGCACAGAGCAAGGCCAGGAACAGAAGAAAGCTCCCGGTTTTTTCATGGTGGACCTCCCTTTCAGGTTCTTTCAATCGCTTCAAGGAAAAGGGGCGGCATGTCCCTGGCCGGGATGTTTATCATTTTTTGATGTCAAGGGTGCGGAAGGGATCGCGGAAGCTGGGGCGGAAATCGCCCCTCGTCCCCCCGGCGGAACGCCTCCGCGGCGAGGTCCGAGAGCCGCCCGTCGACGAGGGCCTCCCGGATCCGGGCCATGAGGCGGTGGTAGCAGGTCAGGCTGTGCAGGGTGTTCAGAACCAGCCCCGTGGGGTCGTTGGCCAGAAAGAGGTGGTGGAGGTAGGCCCGGGGGACTTTCCGGCAGGTCCAGCAGGGGCAGCCGGGGGAAGGCAAGACCAGTGCCGCTACCTTCGTCTTTCTTGAGACGAGAGCTGCCCCCAAGTCGACATCGGTGTCCGCCTGGATCGAACACGCCGCGGCAAACGTCAAGAAGACCCCCGCCAGAAGGAGGCACAGCCGGACGGGAACGCGATGCCCGAAAGGTCGCTCGACCGAGGGAGACTCCGCTCCGCGTGCCGCTTGAGGCCCACTCCCCAGAAGGCCTTGGATCAACCGGCTCACCTCGCCGTCGCCATCCTTTCTTCCGAAGCCAGGAAAGGCCATTCGTACAAGGAGGTGCGGCTGGCATAGAACCCTTGCATACTATAAAGCAGAAGCACCACCCTCCTGCCTTCCTGTTCCGCGGCGACAGTCAGAATGTCCCACTGGGTCAGCATCTTGGGAAACGCCACTTCGTGTCGTCCCATAGGCTCCCAGCGACCGTCTCTCCATTCGATTTCCACGTGGTTTTTTCCCCCCGTCCTCCTCTGCCAGACCACGCCCAGGTAGTCCCCCGCCGGAACGAGCCCGATCACCCGGTCCGTCGCCAAGAGGTTCAGCGTGTGTTCCTTGGAATCGGTGGGCAGCGGGGGGAGTCCAGATGGCGGCCTTTCCGGGTAGCGCCGGAGAAGTTCTCCCTTTGCGGAAAAAAGATACAATTGGAACGGCAGCGACCGGGCGACAACCCACCCGTGGCCTCTCCATTCCGCACAATTGGAATAGGCATTCCAGAGTCCTGCCGCCTTCGCCGCGGCGGTGCCCGCCTGGACGCTCTCGTATTCCTTCGGATTCTTGCCTACCCAATCGGTGGAGAGGAGCGTCGCGTAGCGTCCTCGGGGATCGCGATCCAGCTCTCTTCCCGGTCCCATCCAACTCAAGTAGGTAAAGAAGAGGCGGTACGGCGTAAAAAAGAAACCCACGCTGGGGTACCAATCGTGGGGCACGCGGAGTCGTTTCACCCGCCCGTCCTTTGAAAGGAGGAGGATCCGATCCTCCCCCTCCACCAGGCCCAGCCAGCCGCTCGAGGCCGCCATGTTGGTGACTTCGCCGATAGGGACGTTCGATTCCGCCCCCTTCAGTTCCTTTTTCCATTTTCCTCGAGCGTCAAACACGTGCAGGCGGCCTTCGGAAGCGTCCAAGACCCAGAGATCCTCTCCATCCGCGGCGACCTGGACCTGCTCACCGATGGGCCGGTCTAAGGTCAACGGACGAATCGTGCCCAGAGTGGGAACCATTGAGCTAGGAGAGGGGGGATGGAGGACCGTGGGTGCCCAGGGTGCCGACACCAGCGAAACGAAGACGAAAACAGAGGCCATAACCGGTGATGCCCGTCGGGACATGCCGCCCTCCTCGTCCGACGTTTACGGGTAGACGTCTACCGCATAGCAACCGCTATCGGACACAGCACCGCAAATGATTTTCCCTCCTACATACTCTCGAAAGTAGTGCCTCGGCGGCAGGGAGAACGTCGCAAGGGCTACACAGAGCAAGGCCAGGAACAGAAGAAAGCGTCCCATTCTCTTCATGGGTGACCTCCGTTTATGCACCTTCTTAACCGCGATACAGACAAGGGGCAGCATGTCCCTGGCTGGCGTGTTTATCATTTTTTTTTCTTTTGAAGTCAAGAGTTGGGAATTGAGAAAGGGGACCATCGAGGTCCTGGTGGGCGTGAACCTCCTGAGGGAGGGCCTCGACCTTCCCGAGGTGAGCCGGGTGGCCGTCCTGGACGCCGACAAGGAGGGCTTCCTCCGGAGCCGGGGCGCCCTCATCCAGACCATGGGGCGGGCCGCCCGCAACGTGGAGGGCAAGGCCATCCTCTACGCCGACTCCATGACCGACTCCATGCGCGCCGCCGTGGAGGAGACCACGAGACGGCGGGCCAGGCAGGAGGCCTACAACGCCGCCCACGGCATCACGCCCCAGTCCATCGTGAAAAGCCTCGACACGATCCTCTCCAGCGTCTTCGAGCGGGACTACTACGCCGTGCCGAAGGTGGCCGAGGAGGAGGCCCCCTACGCCGATCCCGAGGAGGCGGCCCGGCAGATCGCCGCGCTCGAGAAGGAGATGTACGCCGCCGCCGAGGCCCTCGAATTCGAGAAGGCCGCCGAACTCAGGGACCGCGCCGAAGCCCTCCGCCGCCGCCTCGTGGGGCCCTGAAACGACCAGGCGGCGGGCCGGAGCCCGCCGCCGCTCGCCTGCTTCGCGAAAGACCCTATTCGATGACGATCTGGATGGAGGACCCGGACTTCACGAGCTTGAGGGTCTTCTGGTTGTTATCCATGAGTTCGTAGAAGACCAGCGGGCGCCCGTTGTCGGTCAGGATCGTGGGGTCGGGGTCCAGGGTGCCGCTGGTCACGTTCCGCAGGTATCCCTTGTCGTCGTCCGCCGTACCGGGGGCCGAGGGCTGGAGGCCGTCGCTTCCCTCGGAGGCGTTGAACGCATGGTTCGGGCCGATGGTCTCCAGGGAAGGATAGGGCGGAGTCGCCACCGGGTGCGTGAAGATGGGCCGCCGGTCCTGGCTGAGGCTCGTCATCGCGTCCGACCGGAGGAGGTGGATGGCCGTTCCCACCACCACCGGCGCGCTCCAGTCCGAGGTGCCGGTGGGGGACAGGGTCGCCGTGCCGCTGAGGATCGCCCCGTCCGACAAGGGGCCCACGCCCGAGAGGGTCCAGGCCCCCGTCACCGGGTCGGCCGTCGTCGTGCCCAGGTAGACCCCGTCCGCGTAGACGTCCACCACCGCGCCGGGCTCCGAGGTGCCCGACACGGTCACGGCGCCCGCCGGAACCGGCCCGGTGATGACGGGCGGCGGCGTCACCCCCGAGGCGTCGGCGGACACCCGGACCACGTTGGAGTCCCCGCTCACGGACTTTCCGGCGGCCTGCACCGTGGCCTTGACCAGGTCTCCCGCGGCGAGGGGGATGCCGGCCAGGCTCCAGGAGCCGTCGGCGTTCACCGTCGTCGTACCCACCGACCCGCCGTTCACATACACCGTAATCACGGATCCCGCCGCCTCCACGCTGCTCCCGTAGATCGTCTGGGAAGATCCGGCCAGGAGAGAGGCGCTCACGATGGGCGGGGTGCTCCGCACGGCCAGGACCGTGACAGGGGCCGAAGGGGTCGAGGTTCCGTGGCCGCCCGCCTCGTCGGTGGCGGTGGCCCGCAGGACCGTTCCCTCCGACAGGGGCCCGATTCCGGAGAGGGTCCAGCTTCCGCCGGCCTGGACCGTCGTGGTTCCCAGGAAGACCCCGTCGGCGTACACGTCGATCCGGGTCCCCGCCGGACTCGAGGAGGTTCCCGACACCGTGGTGGCACCCGCGTAGACCGGAGAGTCGATGACGGGGCTCGGCGTGCGGTCCGCCGCGTTGGCCGAAACCACGACTTCCGGGCTCGGTGCCGAAGTCCCCAAGCCGTGCGCCTCGTCCGTGGCCGTGGCCTCCACGACCTGGCCGTCCCGCAAGGTGACCCCGCCGGCGAGGTTCAGCGTCCACGTCCCCACCGAGGTGACCGTCGTGCTCCCGACATACACGCCATCCACGAACACGTCGATGCGCGTTCCCTCGGGGCTCGTGGAGGTCCCGCTCACGCGCACGGCGCCCGCGTAAATGGGGCTCGTGACCCACGGCGGAGGGGTGACCTCCGAAGCGTCCTGCGCCACCGTGACCTCCGCCGACAGGGCCGAGGTCTGTCCCCCGGCGCTGACGGTGGCCTCGAGGGTGTCTCCGTCGGCCAGGGGCGTTCCAAGACCCGTGAGGCTCCAGGTGCCGTCGGCCTGCACCATCGCCGTCCCGATGGGCGTGCCGCTCTTGTAGACCGTGAGGAGCGAACCCGCGGGCGCCGTGGAGGTTCCCGTGACCGCCGTCGCCCCGGCCGTCAGCGGGCTGTCCACCACCGGCGGCGCCGGGGTCACCACCACCTTGTTCGAGAGGGCCGACTGGGACGCGCCCGTTCCCGCCGTCGCCGTGATGCTTTCCCCGCCAACCAAGCCGATAATCCCGGACAGACTCCACGTCCCGTCGGCCTGCACCGTCGTCGTCCCGATGGAAACCCCGTTGCTGTACACCGTGATGGTCGTCCCGGCCGGCGACGAAGACGTTCCCGCAATGGCGTTACCGAAGGGGCTCGCCACGATGGGCCCGGACACCACCGGCGCCGGGTGCTGAACCGTCACGACGTTGGAATCGGCCGAGGTCTGCCCGCCCGCCGTCACCGTCGCCTGGATCGGATCCCCCGCCGCGAGGGCCGGGGAAATCCCCGTCAGGCTCCACGTCCCGTCGGAGAGCACCGTCGTCGTCCCGAGGAGCGAGCCGTTCTTGTAGACCGTGAGGAGCGAACCCGCGGGCGCCGTGGAGGTCCCCGTGACCGTCGTCGCCCCGGCCGTCAGCGGGCTGTCCACCACCGGCGGCGCCGGGGTCACCACAACCGTGTTCGAGGACGCCGACTCGGACGCCCCCAACCCTGCCTTGGCCGTGATGGATTCGCCGCCCACCAGGCCCGTCACCCCCGTCAGGGTCCACGTCCCGTCGGCCTGAACCGTCGTCGTCCCGATGGAAAGCCCGTCCTTGTATACCGTGATGGTCGTCCCGGCGGGAGACGCGGAGGTCCCCGCAATGGAACCGTCACCGGCCGCGATGGGCCCGGACACCACCGGTGCCGGGTGCTGAACCGTGACGACGTTGGAGCCGGCCGAGGTCTGCCCTCCCGCCGTCACCGTCGCCTGGATCGGATCCCCCG
>JBFMHB010000059.1 GCA_040752915.1 Acidobacteriota bacterium | reverse complement strand
GCACGAGGTCTTCCGCCTGGACACGCCCGGAGGCGCGCGCATGGTGGCGCTGGACGCCGGTCGCGCCTACCTCGCCGACGCGAATGGAGGGCTGCGCATCCTGGACCTGTCGGATCCCGTCCATCCGACCCCTCTCGGATCCCTCTCCTTCCCCTCGGACGCGGTCGCCGTGGCGGTGTCAGGGACCCATGCCTACGTCGCCGCGGGCGCCGCGGGACTCCGCGTCGTGGATGTAAGCGACCCGGCGGCGCCCGTCGAGGTGGGAGCCTACGATACGCCAGGGAATGCGATGAACGTGGAGGTCTCGGGGTCCACCGCCTTCGTGTCGGATTACGGCACGGGCGTCCTCCTCCTCGACGTGTCCGATCCCGCCGCCCCGACGCTGTCCGGAACCCTGAACACCCCCGGCAACGCCTGGCAGGCCCATCTGATGGGAGACTCTCTCTACGTTGCCGACGATTTCGGGTTCGTCATCGAGGACCTGTCCTCCTGCTGCGCGGGCCCGCCCGGAGCCTTCGACCTGGAATACCCCGCCCCCGGCTCGACCAACGCGCCCTGCTCCGCCACCTTCGAATGGGAGAACGCCCCCGGGGCCCTGAGCTACGACGTGTACGTAGACACGGTGGATCCCCCGCTGAATCTGGTGGAGGCCGGCCTCACCTCCTCCCGGTGGCAGGCCGAGGGCTTCCCCCCGGCGACGACCTTCTACTGGCGCGTGGAGGCCAAGAACCTCTGCGGCACGACCTCCGCCAGCGGGTCCTTCACCACCGCCCCCATCCCCGGGTCCTTCGACCTGCTCTTCCCCGGCCCTGATGGCACCAATCTCACGACGACGAGGATGTTGGTCTGGGGCCCCAGCGCTGGCGCCCAAAGTTATTCACTCTACTTCGGCACCGCCGATCCACCCCCCCTCCGCGCATCGGGCGTCTCGGAGAACTACTACACCGTGACGGGCTTGAGCCCTGGGACAACTTACTACTGGTACGTGGAAGCCCTGTCCCCTTGTGGGAGCACGCTTTCCACGGGCGGGACGCGCACCTTCACAACGGGCTGTGCGACGCTGACGGGACGGTGGCCTTCTAAACAGTACGGAATGCTCGGCTCTTCGGTAACCTACGGGAATTACGCCTATGCCGGCAACGGCTTCTTCCTCACCGTGCTGGATATCTCCAACCCGTCCTCCCCGTCGGTGGTCCGCGAGAAGGTGCTCACGGGAAGCACTTTGGATGAAAACGAGATGCTCGTGGCGAATGGCTATCTCTACGTACCCCAGTGGTCCAATTTGACCATCTACAGCCTATCGGACCCCTCGAATCCGACAGAAGTTGCCCGCCTCCCAGTGACCGGGAGCCTTTACGGGAGCATGGAACTGGCGGGTAACTTCCTCTATGCAGCGGCCTGGACAAGCGGAACGATGATTTTCGATGTGTCCTCCCCGTCCGCACCCGTGCATGTTGGAAGTCTTCCTGCACCTCTATTTAGCGGAAACCCCGACATGGCCAAGGATGTGACGGTCTATTCCGCCGGGCCTTCGACATACGCCTATGTCGCGTACCTCTACACGGGCGTCCAAGTCCTTGATGTTACGAATCCGAACTTTCCCACCGAACTTGCCATCCTGCCGCTCGCGAACCAGACGGAGAGCGTGGGGCTCGTGGGGAACTCACTCGTTGCAGGAGGGGGAGATGGGGTAACGCTCTACGACCTCACGAATCCTGCGGCTCCAACCGTCATTACGACTTGGCTCCCATCCATCACAGAGGCCTTCTATGTGGAGTGGGTGACCCTCAGCGGAAGCATGGCCTATGTCTGCGACAGTTATTTGGGGTTGAAGGTTCTTGACCTCTCCAACCCTAACAACCCCGTTCTGCTGGGTAGCCGCGCCCCCCGCGGCAATCCTTTCCACTTGGCCCTCTCTGGCACCCTGGGCCTGTTGGCGGAGGACTTCGCCGGGCTGACCCTGCTTGATATGAGCGATCCGTCCTCTATCACCCAACTTGGGTTCTGGGATGCTTCCGAGGGAGAATCCCGTGCGCTTTGGAGCGACGGGACCCACGTTTTCGTCGCGCGTTTACGCGAAGGCCTGGGAATCCTTGATGTCTCCGCGCCAGCTTCCCCCACGGAAGTGGGCGCATGGAACCTCAGCAATTCCTTTATCTACGGTGTTACCGTTCGCGATACTCTGGCCTTCGTCGCGGATGCCTCTTCCAACTTGTACATCCTTGATGTCACCACGCCCTCTACGCCTTCGCCTGTTGGAACCTACGCCAAGAACGGGCTCCGGACGACGCTCTCCGAAGACGGCCGGACCCTCTATTACGCCACGGGCGCCGGAGGCCTCCACATCCTCGACGTATCAACGCCTAGCTCTCCGGCCTTGCTCGGCAAGTGGATTCACCCGGTCCCGTGCGATGGCTGCTCCGTACGCGCTGTGGCCCTGGACGGACCTTACGCCTACCTCGCCGACCGCACGGGCGGCTTGCGTGTGATCGATGTGAGCTCCCCCGAGGCGCCCGTGTTAATCGCAAGTGTTCCCACCACTGGATCCGCTTTCAGCGTGGTTTACGCGGAGGGCTATGCTTTTGTGCTCTCTGCTGCAGCGCTGGATGTTTTCGATGTTTCGAATCCTGCCGTACCGACCATGGTCTCGAGCCTCGTCGTTCCGGAAAATGCGGGGATCCTGGACCTTTCCGGAAGCGTCCTCGCCGTGAGTCTGGGCAGGACGGAGGTGCCTCTCATCGACGTTTCCAACCCATTGGCGCCGGCCGTATTGACCACGGTGAAGACCCAACAAGGCGCGCAGGAGGCTCGCATCGTTGGAGACAGCCTGTATGCTGCGGACTTGTTGGGTGTCGTCATCGACGATCTGGCATCTTGTTGCAGCACCCCGCCCACCTCTCCGAATCTCCTGACCCCGGGAAATGACACCACGGAGGTTCCCAATTCACTCAAATTGGACTGGTCGGACCCGCAGTGGGCCCTTCGCTACGATCTCTACCTCGATACAGTCAATCCTCCTGTGACGATGGTGAATTCGGGAATCAAGGCCTCTTCCAAGGCGATGGCACTCGTTTCGGGGACGACCTATTACTGGAAGGTCGTGGCCCACAACCCTTGCGGGACCTCAGAATCGCCCGTATTCTCCTTCACCACGGCGCTCCCCGATCTCTCCCTTCAGCTCTCCGACTCCCCCGAGCCGGTACTCACCACGCGGCCCGTGACCTACACGTTCGAGCTGGCCAACGAGACGGCGGGAGGCGCCACGGCCGTGAGCCTCGACACGACCCTGGCAACGACCGGGTCGGCGTCCCTGACCTTCGACGCAGGCGCCAGCGACCCCCGTTGGACCGAGGGGGCGCCGGGCGAACTCCACGCTTCCCTGGGAGACTTCGGTGGAGGCGCCACGACATCCCTGATCGCCGTGTTCCAGACCTCGGGGGTGGGAACGGCCTCGGTGTCCGCCGCCGTCAGCCTCGCGGAGGGCGACCCGGACCTTTCGGACAACGCGGCGACCCAGGTGACGGCGGTGGAGCCCATCGCCATCGGCAACCAGGTCTGGCGGGACGACGATGCCGATGGCGTGCGCGACGCGGGCGAGCCGGGCCTGCCGGGCATTGTCGTCAAGCTCTACAACGACTCGTACCAGTGGCTCCAGGAAGTGGTGACGGATCCCGACGGCCTTTACCGTTTCAACGGGCTCGCTTACGGATCCACTTATTTCGTCAAGTTCTTCCTGCCTTCTCCCGATTATGCGTTCAGCCCCAAGGACCAGGGCGCCGACGACGGGTACGACAGCGACGCCGACACGACGACGGGCCAGACGGACTTCATCACCTTGACCAGTGGGGAGGACTGCACCCGGTGGGACTGCGGAATGGTGGACGGCGCTTTGTGCGATCCGCCCGACGAGACCGTGTTCATTTACAGCGTAACGCTCACGACGGACGGGAACGACTATCCGATCCTGAATTTCATGGATCCTAACCAGGCCGACCAGGTCACGGGCTACAACATCTACCGGACCCACGATGTGGCCCTGGCCCACAACCAGTGGACGCGGGTGGCCTCGGACGTGGTGGACATGGACGAGGCGACGGCCAACAAGCAGTGGATCGACACCTCCGGTGAGGACCCGCCGCCGGGATACACGGTCTGGTACTACGAGGTGGCCGCGTACAATCACCTTTGCCCCGCCGAGGGACCGTGGTAGCGGCGTACCCCCCCCAACGGCGGCGGGGAGAAACACGTGCGGAGGGCCCTATGCGGGTCCTCCGCGCCTTGTTGAACGGGCCTTCTGTTTGGGTTCAGCCGCTTCGGCGGAACATGCGGGGAAGGATCCGAAGGGCCTTGAGCCACCCGCCGAGGCGCGTGCCGAAGGATCGGGCGTAGAGGCCCAACACCAGCCCCTTGAGGCCTTCGTAGACCTCCCGGCCATGGGGGTGCCACCAGAGGTCCCGAGCGGCGAAGCCGAGGAGGTCGTCCACGACGACGCGGGGCTGGGTCATCTCGTCGAAGCCGATTTGGCCGTGGGTCCGGCCCAGGCTCGACTGCTTGAATCCGCCCCAGGGCGTTTCGGGCAGGCCGTGGCTCATGAGGTGGTCGTTGATCGTGACGGCGCCTGCGTGAAGGCGGGACGCGAGGGTCTTGGCCCTCTTCCGGTTGCGGCTCCAGACGGAGGCCGTGAGGCCGAGGTTCGAATCGTTGGCCAGGGCCACGGCCTCCTCCATGTCCTTCACCTTCATGACCCCCACCACGGGACCGAAGGTCTCCTCCCGCATGGTGACCATGTCGTGGTTGACCTCGGCGAGGACCACGGCGGGATGGAAAAGGCCGGGGCCGCCTTCGGGGGCGGAGGATTGGGCGTGCAGAACGGCGCCTTTGGCCAGGGCGTCCCGAACGTGCTCCCGGACGGTCTCCAGCTGCTTGGCCGTCGTCATGGCGCCCATGTCGTTCTCGAAGCCTTCCCCGGGACCCACCCGGAGCGCTTCCACCCGCGCCTTGAGGGCCTGGAGAAAGGCCGAGTACACCTTCTCGTGGACGTAGATCCGCTCCACGCCGCCGCAGGACTGCCCGGCGTTCTGCATCCCCGCCCAGACGGCGCCGGCGGCGGCCCGGTCCACATCCGCGTCCTCGCAGACGAGCATGGGGTCGTTCCCGCCCAATTCCAGGGACAAGGGCGTCAGGGTTTCGGCGGCCTTGGCCATGAGGGCCTTCCCCACGGGGACGCTGCCGGTGAAGAACAGCTTGTCCACGCCCGTCTCCAGGAAGGCTGGACCCGCCACTCGACCGGGCAGGTTGAGGAAGGAGAAGAGGCCCTTCGGAAGGTCCGCCGCGCCGATGACCTCCGCCAGAGCCACGCCCACCGCCTGGGTCTCGGACGCCGTTTTCAACAGGACGGCGTTCCCCGCCAGGAGAGCCATGACGACCTCGTGGAAGGGAATGCCGAAGGGATAGTTCCACGGCGAAATGATCCCCACCACCCCCCACGGGACCCTCTGGACGACCGAACGCTTGTTGGCAAGAAGCCAGGTGGCCGTCCCCGTCCTCCGGGGGCGCAGAAAACGAGGCGCCATCCGCGCGTAGTAGGTCACCGAGATGGCGGCGGGCAGGATCTCGGTGGCGAGGGCATCGGTCAGGGTCTTGCCGTTGTCGCGCGCCAAGACCCGGGCCAGTTCGTCGGCACGAGAAACGAGGCGGTCCCGGATGGGAAGGACGCGCCGGGCCCGTTCCTTCGGAGGGAGCGCCGCCCATCCGGGCTGGGCCTGCCGCGCCGCCTCCATGGCGGCCCGGAGGTCCTCCAGGGAGTGCAACGGAGACCGCGCGAAGACCTCACCGGTGGCTGGATTCACGCACGGCGTGGCGCTTGGGTTCTGGTCGTTCATGTCCCCCCCCCTATCGTGCCGCCATTCCATGATAGCGGAGTCGCCATGAACCAGGAATCCCCCCTTTCGGGGGGATCCTCGCGAGTCTGAACCAACTGAAACCGGATCGTGACGCGGGCGCCAGCGACCCCGCCCTTCGGCTAGTCCTTGAGCGCCGCCTGGGCGGCCGCAAGGCGCGCCACGGGCACTCGGAAGGGGGAGCAGGAAACGTAATTGAGGCCGATGGCGTGGCAAAACTCGACGGAGTTCGGTTCTCCCCCGTGCTCGCCGCAGATGCCGATCTGCAGCTTGCGACGGCTCCGCCGCCCGCCCTTTACGGCGATCTTCATGAGTTCGCCCACCCCCTCCCGATCGATGCGCTGGAAGGGGTCCACCGGGTAAATCTCCTGCTCCACATATTGGCCAAGGAATCCGCGGACGTCGTCCCGGGAGATCCCGCAGGCCGTCTGCGTGAGGTCGTTGGTGCCGAAGGAGAAGAACTCGGCGTGTTTGGCGATGGCGCCGGCCGCCACGCACGCGCGGGGCAACTCGATCATGGTTCCGACGAGGTAGTGCACTTTGGCGCCCGCCCTCTTGAAGACCTCCTTGGCGATCCGCCGCGTCATGGCCTCGAAGATTCTCATTTCCTCGGCGGTGGCCACGATGGGGATCATGACCTCGGGCCGGACGGGAAGGCCCTCCTTGGCCACCTCGCAGGCGGCCTCGAGGATGGCCCGGATCTGCATCTCGTAGATTTCCGGATAGGTCACGCCCAGCCGGCAGCCGCGGTGGCCCAGCATGGGATTGTTCTCGTGCAGGCCTTCGATTCGGTCCTCGATCTCCTCGGGGGAGACGCCCAATTCGTCGGCGACAGCCTTCACCTTTTGGGCGAAGACTTCCGGCTTTAACGCCTCGCGAGACGGAAGAAATTCATGAAGAGGAGGATCCAAAAGACGGACCGTGACCGGCCGGCCGTTCATGGCCCGGAAAATGCCGGCGAAGTCCTCCTTCTGCATGGGAAAGAGGTGAGCCAGGGCCTTCTGGCGGTCCTCCTTGGATTCGGAGAGGATCATCCTTCGAACGTAATGAATCCGGTCCCCTTCGAAGAACATGTGTTCCGTGCGGCACAATCCGATACCCTGCGCCCCCAGCTTGACGGCCGTGGCGGCCTGTCCGGGCGTGTCGGCGTTGGTCCAGACCTCGAGGCGCCGGTACTTGTCCGCCCAGGCCATGAGCCGGTCGAATTGCTGAAAGTTGCGGCTCTCCTCGGGCCTCAGTTCGCCGGAAATGACCTGCAACACCTCGCTGGGGCGCGTGGGGAGCTGGCCCAGGATCACCTCCGCCGTGAACCCGTCGATGGAGAGCCAATCCCCCTCGCGGACCACGTTCTCCCCCACCCGCATCTCCCCTTTGGCGTAGTCGATGTCGAGGGCTCCGCAGCCTACGATGCACACCTTTCCCATCTGACGGGCCACCAGGGCCGCGTGGGAGGTCATGCCGCCCATGGCCGTCAGAATCCCCTGGGCGGCGTTCATGCCCCGGATGTCCTCGGGGCTCGTGAACTTCCTCACCAGGAGGACCTTCTCGCCCCGCCGGGCCCACACTTCGGCGTCCACGGCGTTGAATACGACCCTTCCCGACGCTCCGCCAGGACCCGCCGGGAGCCCCTTGGCCACAACCCGCTTCTCCCGGACGGCCTGGAGCTTCGCGCCGGCGTCGAAAATGGGCGACAGGAAGGCGGCGATGCCGTCCGCCTCGGGCCGGAGCACGGCCTCCTTTTCCGAGATGAGGCCCTCGGCCTCCATGTCCACCGCCATCCGAGCCGCCGCGAACGGGTGGCGCTTTCCCGTGCGGGTCTGGAGCATCCAGAGCCGCCCCTCCTCGATCGTGAACTCAAAGTCCTGCATGTCCCGGAAGTGCCTTTCGATGGTGTTCCGGATGCCCACGAGCTGGTTGAACGCCTGGGGGAGAACCTGCTCGAGCTCCGCGATGGGCCTGGGCGTGCGGATGCCCGCCACCACGTCCTCGCCCTGGGCGTTCATGAGGAACTCGCCGTACATCCGGTTCTCCCCCAGGGCCGGGTCCCGCGTAAAGCCCACGCCCGTTCCGGAGGTCTCCCCTAGGTTGCCGAAGACCATGGTCTGGACGTTGACGGCCGTGCCCCAATCACCGGGGATGTCATACAGCTTCCGGTACGCGATGGCCCGGTCATTCATCCACGAGCCGAAAACCGCCCCGATGGCGCCCCACAGCTGTTCCCGCGGATCCTCCGGGAACTCAAGGCCGAGCCGAGCCTTGATCTCGCCCTTGAATAGGGCCACGAGGCGCCGCAGGTCATCCGCCCCGAGGTCCGTGTCGAACCGCGCGCCGACCTCGTGTTTGACCCGTTCGAGGATCACCTCGAAGGGGTCCTCTTCCTTCTTGTCCACCGGCTTGAGGCCCAGGACCACGTCCCCGTACATGGCGACGAAGCGGCGATAGGAATCCCAGGCGAAGCGGGGGTTGCCCGTCCGGGCCGCCAGGCCTTCCACGGTTGCGTCGTTGAGACCCAGGTTGAGGACCGTGTCCATCATGCCCGGCATGCTGGCTCGGGCACCGGATCGGACCGAGAACAGGAGCGGGTTGGAGGGGTCCCCGAAGGTCCGTCCCATGATGGCCTCGACGCCGGCGAGGGCCTCGTCCACTTGCGCTCGAAGGTCGGCCGGATAGGTGCGGCCGTTGGCGTAGAAATAGGTGCACACCTCGGTGGTGATGGTGAACCCCGGCGGGACGGGGATGCCCAGATTCGTCATCTCCGCCAGCCCGGCGCCCTTTCCACCAAGAAGTTCCTTCTGTTTCCCGTGCCCCTCCGCCTTCCCGTTTCCGAAGAAAAAGACCCATTTCGGCATGTTCGTTCCTCTCGTAGACAAGAGGTGGAGTCTATCCCATGCCCATCGGGCGCAGGAAGGGGCGTTCCTCGCGCCCCCGGAAAGTGGGGCACGCCACCCCAATCAGCAGATGTCGAGCAGGTTCAAGTAAAAAGGCAGCGCCACGGGCCGCTGCTCGGGCGCCGGCTTGCCGATGACCAGCGCCGAGGGCGTGAGGGAGGACGGGCTCAGCCCTCGGCCCAACCCGTCCCAGGCGATCACGGTGAGCCGCTGGCCTCCACCCGCCTCCGCTTCCCACATGAGGTGCTTCCCGTTGAGCACGCGGCATCCCTTCGCGTAGAGCCCTTCGATTCCGACCGTCGGCTCGTCGTTCAGCGGCCCAAAGGGGTCCATGACCTCCCACGCGTCCCAGAGCCCCGGGACGTCGTCGGGGAGGATCGGGATGTACGCGACCGGCGCGGGCGCGTCGGGAGACCGCTCGGCGGCCTCGGCCTGAACTCTCTTCTCCAGGGCGGGGATCTTGTCGGCCTCCACGCTGAACCCGGCCGCTCCGCCGTGGCCCCCGTACCGCAGAAGGAGGTCCGAACAGCGTTCCAACAGGGCCACTACGTTTTCGCCTCCCCACGAACGGGCGGATCCGGTTCCGATCCCCCCTTCTACCGACACGACGAAGGCGCTTTTCCGGAAGGACTCCGCCAGCCTGGCCGCGACGGGTCCAAGCACGCCGCGGTGCCACCGCCCCGATGCCACGAACAGGACGGGCCCTTCGGGGTTCTCCCGCACCCTCGCCGAGGCGTCGTCGTAGGCGGCGGCCTGAAGCGCCCGCCTCTTCCGGTTGAGGCCCTCGAGACGTCCGGACAGGGCCGCGGCTCGCGCCGCGTCCCTCTCCAATAGAAGGTCGAGCACGAGGCGTGCGTCCTCGATTCGCCCCGCGGCGTTGAGGCGCGGGGCGATATGAAAGGCGATGTGGTGGCCCATGATTCGCCCGTTCGCCCCGGCGGCCTTGAACATCCTCGCGAGGGCCAGGTTGGGCGTGGTGGCGAGGGCCGCAAACCCTTCCCGACACACCCGGCGGTTGAGGGGCGTCAGGGGGCTGACGTCGGCCACGGTGGCGATGGCGCCGAGTCTCACGAAGGGTTCGAGGCTCAGGGGGCGCCCCAGGAGGTCCCCCACGCGACGCACGAGCTGGAGGGCCACCAGGGTGCCGCAGAGGGCCCGGTCCGGGTGGTCCGGCTCCATGTGGGGATTGACGATCCATCCCGGGGGTTGCTGGTCCGGGGAAGGCACGTGGTGGTCCGTCACCACGAGGTCCACGCCGTGCCTGGCGAGATCCGCCCCCGCCTCCCTGGCGTTCGTGCCGCAGTCCGTCGTGAGGACCAAGGATGCCGAGCCCGAGAGGGCGGCGGACACACTGGACTCAGAGAGGCCGTAGCCGCCTTCGAATCGCGAGGGGATGTACACGTCGGGCGAGGCCCCCAGGGTCCGAAGCGCGCCCGTCAAGACGGCGGCCCCCATGAGGCCGTCCACGTCGTAGTCCCCGTGGATGAAGATCTTCTCCCCAGCCCGGACGGCGCGGACCACGCGGTCCGCCGCTTCACTCAAGTGGGGAATGCGAAGGGGGGAAGGCCATTCGACCCGGGAGGGGTCCAGATACTCCTCGATCCCTTCGTCATCGGGAAAGCGCACGGCCAGAAGGAGAGCGGCCGTTCGGGAGAGACCGAACCGCAAGGCGATTTCGGCCCGGCGGCCCTCCATCCCGGATTGCGCCACCCACCGGATGCCCACTCCCGCTCGCCTCCCCGGGGTTCGTCGCCGGACGCGCGACGCCCAACGGTCCTAGTCTAACTATGAAAAACGCCGGAGATTGCTCTCCGGCGCCGGGTCGCCCGCCGCGCAGGGGCGGGGGGTGTTTTTGGTGGAGCTAGGGGGGATCGAACCCCCGACCTCTTGAATGCCATTCAAGCGCGCTCCCAGCTGCGCCATAGCCCCACCAGGCGGGTAATTATAGCGAATCCATACGGGTAGGTCAAGCCGGCCGCAGGGGCGTCTCCCGAATCGCTCGAGACAGACCCTCCCCTCCGGAACCGGGTTCCCCGGGACGGTCCCAAACCAACTCCACGCGGAGGGCTCGCCTCCGGTCCTACAGTCCGACGTGGCGGGCATTCCGCCTTGAGCAGGGCGAATCCGCCGTTCCCCCGCGATCCTAGCGGCGGGTCCGGCGGATGCCGACTCGGGACAGTTCCAGGGATTCCACTTTGAGGCGGGCGAGACTTTCGGTGCGTCGAGCCAAGGGCGACTCCTTTCCAAGGTGGATCAACGGCGACCACCGCCCGCCGCGGGCCTCCCTGGGGCATGTGGCTTGGGCCCTGCGCCCGCGGCCTCCGTAATATGGGTTCCCGGGCCGCCGTTTTCAAGCAGACTCCCGAACGGTCTTCGGACAGGGCGGGGCCGCGCCTCATGGCTCCTCATGGTGATGGCCGGCCCAGTGAAGGTGAGGGTGGCGGTGGAGCACGTCTCCATGCCGGTGGGAGTGAATGTGAATCAAGTTGGCGCGGTCCAGCAGCGCGAGGTCCGACAGAACTTCATCCGCCGGGGCCTCGGCGAGCAGCCGGTGCCCCGGCGACAACACCACCGCACGGTCCGCCAGGTGCGGCAGCAGGAGAAGCTCGTGCGTGGCCGTGATCAGGGTGAGGCCCGCCCCGTGGAGCTGTTCCAGGATATCGAGAAGGCGGGACTGGCTTCGCGGGTCAAGCCCGGCCGTCGGCTCGTCCAGGAGAAGCACGGAGGGGCCCGCCGTGAGCAGGGAAGCCAGAGCCACTCGCTTCTTTTCCCCCGCGCTGAGGCTCTGGGGCGGGCGGTCCCGCAAGTCCGAGATTTCCATCAAATTCAATACGGTTTCCACCCGTTCCTCGGCTTCCTCGCTCGGGAGGCCCAACTGCCTCGGGGCGAACAAAAGTTCCTCCCTCACGGAAGGGCTGAAAAGCTGGGCATCCGGGTTTTGAAAAAGGAGGCCGACGCGCCTCCGGAAGTGGCGGACGGCCTCTCCGTCTTCGAGAGAATGGGCCTCGATGGGATTCCCTTCGAAGTCGATCCGGCCCCCCTGGGGAAAGTAAAGTCCGTCGAGCAGGAGCAGGAGCGTGGTCTTGCCCGACCCGTTTGCGCCCAGAAGGGCCACACGCTCTCCCTTCCGCACGGTGAAGGAGACCTCCTCCAGGCTCGGAGGTCGCCCCGGGTAGGCGAAGGTCACTCCCCGGATTTCAAAGAGCGGCGGCTTATAGAGGTCGCTCACTGTCGCTCCAACCAAAGCAAGAAAAGGCCCACCCCTGCGGCGACCGCGGGCAGGAAGAACGCCTTCGGTTCGACCGGCGACACACCGACCAACTGGGGGGCCTCCGCCGTGCATCCCCGCGAGACCATGGCGAGGGTAACCTCCTCCGCCAGGCGCCGCGTCCTTCGGTAGAGGCTGCCCAGGCCCGCGCCCACCCACGCCTGCTCCTCCCGCAAATCCCCACCCGCAAGGCTGCGGCTGAGCCGGGCCAGGTGCATCTCCTGGGCGCATTGGGACAGGACCTGAAGATAGCGGTGGCCCATGGACAGGAGGGCGAGCAGGAGGGACGGAACCCTCCAGGCGGCGAGGCCCTTGAGGATTTTTCCGAAGGGAAGAAGGTGTCCCATGAGCGCGACCCAGGCGACGGACGCGGTGGATCTCATCGCGAGCCGTGCGGCAAGGTAGACCCCCGTGTCCGTGACGGCCCAGGGGGGTGTTTTACCCTGTGTGGGACCGCCGGGTGGAACCAGGGCCTGGCCGGGAGAAATCCATGCGAAAAGGGCAGGAAAGGCAACGATCAAAGAGAACAGGGCGGAGGCCGCCACAAGCGCGGCCGGCCGGCCCCGCCCTCCGCCGCTGGCCAGAAGCCCCCCGAGCGGCACCACCAGAAGCACACCGAGCAGGAAGGGGGTTCGAGCGAAGGCCACCACAAGGATCGCCATGAGAACGGTGGCCACGAGCGAGGCAGGGCCCGCGCGATCGGCCAAGGCGAACAGCCCCGAGGGCGGCGGGTCCTCCAAGTGGGTCCAAAGCCTTGACAGCGCAAGCAAGGCCCGCCTCAGTCCCCTGCTCCTTGGCCGCCCCGGAAGGGGTCCCTCGACCCGACCTCCCTCCGCGCCCGAAACCCCTTCGAGAAGCCAGGCCGGCACGTCAGCCACGGTCGCCCCTCACGCGCGTGACGGTCTTCAAGCCCACGTACAGGGCCCCAAGGACTGCAATCCCCAGCGCTCCCGCGAGGAGATATCCCAAGGGACCGGCCTCCTCCGCGTAGTCGGGCACGGGGGCCCTCCAGAAGGCCGCCCATCGTTCGAGTCGGGCGGGAACGTATCCCAGCATGACGATCAGTTCCTCGGGCGACCACTCGCCCCAAGCCGCGGCGGCCCCTGCCCATCGGGGGACGAGGAAGCCCAGCGGCGTCAGGACGAGCAGGACCAGAAGCCACCCCCACAGCTTCCGATAGGGGGCGGCGGGGACCGCCGGGCCGGGGGCTAACCCGGGCTCCGTCCTGTCCAGCCACTTCAGCGCCACGGAGGTTACGATGGCCTCCACGAAGCCGAAGAGTAGAAGGTGTTCGGCGGCCATCACGGGCACGGCCACGCCGAGCCCGTATGGACAGTACAACGGTCGTCCCGAGGCGTCGCTGGCCAGGAGGGGCTGGATGCCGAGGAGCCCTGCCGTGGCGAGGGCCGCCGCGTTCAAGCCCGCGTACGCGGCGAAGCCGGCCGCAAGGTATCGACGGCGCGAGTCAGGAGGCGCCGTCGCCCCCGTCAGGCGAAACGCCGCCCAACCCGCGAGAGGCATGATGCCCGCCATGGTCAAGCAGTTCGCCCCCAGGGCCGTGATCCCGCCGTCCCCAAATAGGAGCGCCTGCAGAGCCAGGGCCAGGGACACGGAGATCACGGCGGCCCAGGGTCCCAGGAGGAGGGCCACCAGCACGCTGCCCACGGCGTGCCCGGTGGTTCCCCCGGGGATGGGTATGTTGAACATCATGATGAGAAACGAGAAGGCGGCGCCCAGGGAAAGGAGGGGGATTCGCCGCACCTCCAGGCCCTTTCGAAGATGGCGCAGGGCCGATCCCCAGACGGGCACCATGATCCCCCAGGTCGCGAGGGCCGTGGCCGGTCCCAAGTATCCGTCCGGGATGTGCATCGGCTATTTCCCTCCCCTCACCAGCGCAGCGTCAGGCCGACGGAGCCGTTGATCCCCGCCATGGGGTAGCCGGGTCGGAAGGAGTACTCCCGGTTGAGCAAGTTTTCTCCGGCCACGTGGATTTCGCCCGAAGCGCCGGAGCGGCCCTCCCAGATGGACCTGGCGATCCTCGCGTTGACCAGGAAATGGGCCCCGATCCATTCCTGGGTGCGCGCAAAGCGCGGATTGAGCACGTTGCGGGCCCCCACGTACTGTGCGTCCCCCGAGATCCGGGTCCCGCCGCCCACCACCGCCGTGACGCCACCCGAAAGGGTCCACTTGGGCGTTTCGGGGATTTCCGCTCGTCCCGTGCTCGCCGTGCATGCCCCCAAGAATACGGCAACCCGCGGCGACGGGGCCAGCCGAACCTCTCCCATGGCTCCCTTGACCGTGTATGCTCCGAGGTTGGCGAAGCCGGGCGGAAAGGGCGGGGGCGGAGCAAATCGGAGGGCGTTTTCCACCTTGTCCGAAAAGAGAGTCAGATCGGCCGAGGCCGCCCCTCCTGCGTCCCATCCGACTCCCACCTCCGTGTGGGTCAAGGTTTCCGCCTTCAGGCCCGTCCACTTTCGATCCGGATAGGCGGGACCGAACATGATCGCGGCATACACGCCGGGGTAGCTGAATGAGCGCGAGTGTCCCCCGTGGAGGACGAGTCCTTTCCAGGCCGCCGTGAGGCCGAACTGTCGGCCGGTCTGGTCTTCGAAGTAGCGGGCGTCGTTGGCTCGGATTCCCAACGAGGGGGTGACCTGGAGCGTTTCTCCGAAGGTTTGGCTCACCAGGAGATACGGAGCCCGGTTCCGGAAGAGCCGCCGGGGGCTCGGACGCGTCGGGTACGGCCGCAGTTCCTGGAAATGGCCGCCGAAGGTGTCGTCATCCAGACCCAGGGTGATGCGCCCGCCGGACCAGGGTGTGAAGTTCTGTCGAATCCTCACGCCATACCCCTCGTATTCGGTGCGCGTCACGAAGGCGTGGCCTGCCCCCGAATCCCACTGGAGCCAGCGGGCGATCCCGTCGTTGTCGTAGACCTTCACGTACCCGTCTCCCCAGGCAAAGCGGTTCTCCAAGGTGCCGAGCAGGAGCGTGTTCCGGATCGGATAGCGAGGGGTCACGGGGGGCCTGGGGGCCTCCTCCCGTCCTGGATCCTCGGCCCAGGAATCCGTGTGGTGGACTTGAAAGGAGACCTGCCAGTGGTCCGCGAGTTCCATCTCGCCTCTTCCGTAAGCCCTGGCCACCCGCCCCCCGGCGTCCCTTCGGTGGCCGTCGCTTCGAAGGACGCTTCCCTGCAGATAGAGCCCTCCCCGCCCCAGCGGGATGCCCTCTTCGGCCTTCACGCCGAACTGGGAATAGGAGCCTCCGAAGAGAACCGCTTGGCCATTCGCCGCCTCGGCGGGGCGCTTGGGAACCAGGTTGACGGCGCCAAAGGCCATGTTTCCGAACAAGACGGGCTCCGGGCTCTTGTATACCTCTATGGAATCCGCCGCATCGGTGTTGAGCAGGTCCAGAATGGGATGGGTCCACACCGAGACCACGACCGGAACGCCGTCCACGAGGGTGGCCACTTCTCCGCCCGGGCGCCCCGCGCCCTGCCCGCGAATGTAGATGGCTCCGCCGTCTGCCCCTCCGTAACTGCCGATGGGGTTGTACCGGCTGATGGTGAGCCCCGGGATTCGCCGCAGGGCGCTCGCCAGGTCCTGGGCGTTGAGGTCCTCGATCTGTCCCTCCGAGACCACGGAGAGGAGGGTGCCCTGGACCGTGCTCTCCAGGCTCTCCTCGACGGGTTTGGCGCGAACTGTCACCTCGGTGGAGCCCAGGTACCCTGCCTTTGGAAGAGCTTCAGGGAGTTGGGTAAGGAGCGGCGCATCCTCCGCGAGCACCCATGCCCCCGTCAGGACCCCCAGAGCCACGACGAGGCCCTCGCCTGACCGGTTGGTCTTTTGTCCTTCCATTCTTTCCCCCCCTCCGCCCTGTACACGGAAAGCGTGCCACCTAATTGAAAATAGTAGCACCTGGGCTTCGCCGGCGCAAGCCAGGAAGCCTCTCGACTTCCGTCCCGAAAAACCGATTCAGTGAAGAGTGGCTAGAGAATGCACCGGGATCGATCCCACCGCATCGATCCCTCGGATCGTCCTTTATGGAGAGTCACTTGCGCAGGAACGAAAGGCGGCGATTCACCTCGTCCAGCACTTTCAGCCGGGCGTGGTTCTTGTCTTCGCCCTCCACGAGTACCCAGGGCGCCTGGCTCGTGCTGGTCTTTTCAAAGGTGTCCAAGGCCGCCGCCTCGTAGGCGTCCCACTTGGCCCGGTTCCGCCAGTCCTCCTGGGTGATTTTGTATTGCTTGTAGGGCGTTTCCTGCCGCTCCTTGAACCGCCTCAACTGTTCCTTCGAGGAGATGGCCAACCAGAACTTGATCAGAATGTGGCCGAACTGCGCCAGCTCCTCTTCGAACCCGTTGATCTCCGCGTAGGCCCGCTGCCATTCCGCCATCGTGCAGAACCCCTCCACCCGCTCCACCAGCACCCGTCCGTACCAGGACCGGTCGAAGATGGTCACTCGTCCGAGCCGGGGGAGGTGGCGCCAGAATCGCCACAGGTACGGGTGGGCGCGCTCCTCCTCGGTGGGGGCTGCGATGGAGATGTGCCGCGCATTGCGCATGTCCATGGCCGCCGTGAGACGCCGGATGGCGCCTCCCTTGCCAGCGGCGTCCGGACCCTCGAAGACCAGAATCAAGGACCGCTTCTCCTCGTACAGCCGGCGCGAGAGGAAGGAGAGTTCGGCCTGTTTCTTCTTCAGGGCTTTTTCGTACCGACTCTCCTCGACCTTCTTTCCCAGGTCGAGGGCCCTGAGCACGTTCACTTGGGGCGGCTTGGCGAGATAGGGGCGCCTTTCCGGGGGCGGCGCCTTGGAGTCGCGCGTCAGCCTTTCCTTCAGGCTCTCCAGGAGAACCTCCCCGACTTTCAGGTCCCGGTACCGCTTGTCCGTTGCCTCCAGGATGTGCCAGGGAGCCCATCCGGTGGACGTGTGCATCAGCGCCTGCTCCGACACAGACCTGAACCGGTCGTATTTCCCGAAGAATTTCCAGTCGCGCGGGGTCACGCGCCAGCGCTGATCGGGGTCCTTTTCAAGGGCCTTGAGCCGGCGCCGCATCTGGTCCTTGGAGATGTGAAGCCAGATCTTGACCAGGGCTACGCCCTCCTGATCCAGCATCTTCTCGAAATCGCAGATGGCGTCCAGGCGCCTGTGGAAGCGCCCGTCACCGATTCGGCCGAAGGTCCTTTCCACAATGGGCTCCGTGTACCAGGATCCCAGGAAGATCCCCATTCGGCCCTTTGCGGGAAGCCTCCTCCAAAACCGCCACATGAAGGGACGCTCCCGCTCTTCGTCGGTCGGATCCGAAAGCGCGTGGATTTCAACGCCCCTCGCGTCCAGCCACTCCAGCAGCCGGTTGATGGCCTCCGCCTTTCCGGCCCCCTCCACCCCCCCGACGAGCACCACCGCCGCCGTATTCGAGGCCGCGAGATCCCCCTGCGCCTTGAGCAATCCACTGCGGAGCGGCCCGACGGCAGCCTTGTAAGCTTCTTTCGAAACGCGCTGACCGAGTTCCGCCGTCTCGAACATGGCAGTCCCCCTTCCCTTCGTTCTTGTGAGTGAATTATACGGACCCGGCGTTTGGAGTGCCAATCTGCGCAAGCCATCCCTGTGGCCAGAATGGCCTTCCCAGCTCTCCACATCCCCGGGAGAGGACCCGAGGCCGTGTTCCTGAGCGTTCCCGGCCCCAGCCTCTCCCCTGTCGCCGCGGATTGCGATCGCTCCCTCTTCGGTCGCGCTCTCGCCCGCGGCCCTCAGGGTCCCCTCTGCGGCTTCAACTCCCGCGAAATTCAATGGCGGCCCTAGAAAAAAGGGAGGGCGCAACCCTCCCTTTCGGTTTGCTGGTGGAGGCGGCGGGATTCGAACGCAAGGGCCGCGGGAGCCTCGCGCCTCCCGAGTCTCGGCGCTGCGTTCCACGCGCGCCCTAGCGTTCCCGGCCCCAGCCTCTCCCCTGGGGCCGCGGCTTGCGATCGCTCCCTCTTCGGTCGCGCTCTCGCCCGCGGCCCTC
>JBFMHB010000058.1 GCA_040752915.1 Acidobacteriota bacterium | reverse complement strand
GCGCCTTCCGGAGGTACGACCCGCGTGTTAGGATGTTGGGGCGGGATTCGATCCACAACGGTCTTGGGAGGCGGCGCCGGTCCGGGCCGGGCCGGCCGAGGCACGAAGCTTCGGAGGTGAGGGCATGCCTGTTCGAGCCGGATCCACCCTACTCCGGGTCGCCTTCGCGGCGGCGCTCCTTGCCGGAGCGCCCGCGTCCCACCGGGCGCAGGCCGATTCCACCGTCCTCACCCCCGCGGGAGTGGAGGCCCTGCTCCTGGAGGGCGCCCCCGAGACCCGCGCCTCTGAGGCCTGGGTCGAAGCCGCCCGGGGGGGCCTTTCCTCCGCCCGCATTCCCCCCGACGTGACCCTGATCCTCGGGCGGTCGGACAGCACCGACCGCTTCAGCCCGCTTTCCTCGCGGGACACGCAGGCGGCCCTTCAGTGGGACCTCCCCGCTCCGTGGTTCTACGCCGCCTCCCTCCGCAGGGCGGGGGCCGAGGTGGAAGTGGCCCTTGCGGACCGCCAGAGAACGGACGTCTCCCTGCGCGCCTCCGCCAGGCGCCTGGTGGGCGACCTCCTGGCCGCCCAGGAGCGCGCCCAGATCCTGTCGGCCCAGCGGGAATTCCTGAGGGATCTCTCGGCCCTCACCTCGCTCCGGGTCAAGGCGGGCGAGGGCCGGGAGTTCGACCGCCTCCGGACCCTCGTGGAGCTCGAGCGCATGGAAGCCGAGGCCTCCCGGGCGGAGGCCGGGGCCCGGGGCCTTCGCGAGGCCCTCGCGAGGCTTTCGGGAAACCGTCTCCCCGAAGGGTTCACCGTGGAGGGGCGCCTCGGAATCCCGCCCGAGGCTCCCGGAGCCCAAGCCGCGGCGGAACTCGCCGCCTCCCGCAACCCGGACCTGCGCCTCGCCGCCGCCCGGAGCCTCAGGGCCAGGAAGGAACTCACGCTTCAGAGGACGGCGGCCAGCCCCTCCCTTTTCGCCTCGGCCGAAAGGGCGCGCGACGTGGGCACGCGGGCCACGACCCTCTCGCTGGGCCTGAGGATCCCGTTATGGAACGCGAACCGCGGGGGCATCCGGACGGCCCGCGCCGACCTCGTCCTCGCCGAGGCGGAAGAGGAGGCCGTCCGCAGGCAGGTGGGCGCCCGCGTGATCCAGACCGCGAGCCTCTACGCCGCCGTCCTGTCCTCGGCCCGGCGCTCCGCCGCCGAGGCGCTCCCCGCGGCCCGACGGGCCATGGACCTGGCGGACTTCTCCTACCGGCAGGGCGAGACCTCCCTGCTGGACGCCCTGGACGCCCGCCGAGCCCTTCAAGCCGCGGCACTCGAGGACGTGGCCCTTCGACACGAACTGCACGGGCTGTACCTGGATCTCGACGTACTCACGGGCGGGGCCCTCGCGCCGCCCTGGGCCCCGGAGGCGCCAAGCGCCGCCGCGGTGGGCGGTCCCCGGCCCGAAAAGGAGTCCTGAGATGAGAGCCCCCACCCTCCTTCCACCCCGGCCCTTCGCCGCCATGAGCCTCTGCGCGCTCCTCTGCCTCCTCTCCTGCGGCGGACCTCCGCCGGGGGAGGGCCCGGCCCAAACGACGCCCGGAGAGGTCTTCCTCACGCCCGACATGGTGCGCAACGCGGGCGTCCAGGTCTCGGCCGTCCGGCGCGGCTTTCCCGTCCTGTCCATCACGCTCACGGGGAGCACGGCCTACGACGACACGAGGACGGCGCGAGTGGGGACCAGGCTCCCCGGTCGCGTCCAGGCGGTGGTGGCGGACTTCGGCTCCCGGGTCCGGGCGGGCGACACCCTTTGCATCCTCGACAGCCCCGAGCTGGGGGACGCGCAGGCCGACTACCTCACCAAGCTGGCCCAGTTCCGTGTGTCCGAACGGGGCTACGAACGAGCCAAGCTCCTCGTGGAGAACCTGGCCATTTCCCAGAGCGAATTCCTCGAACGCGAAGGGGCTTTCCAGCGGGCCCGCTCCGACCTCGCTTTCGCCGAAAACCGCCTTCACCTCTTCGACATGGACGATGCCTCCGTGAAGGCCCTCGCGGAGCGGGTCTCGGGCAGCTCCGCCGGCGCGGCCGCGGTCTCCCCCCTCCTGAGGATCCGGGCCCCCATTTCGGGCACCGTCACCCTCCGGGAAACCTCCGTGGGCGAAGTCGTGGACCGGCTCCAGACCCTCTACACCGTTTCCGACCTGAGCTCTCTGTGGGCCTGGCTCGACCTCTACGAGTCCAATCTATCCCGCGTGACGCCGGGCGACCCCGTGGACCTGGAGGTGGAATCCCTGGAGGGGCGAAAGATCGCCGCCGTCGTGGACTTCATCGGCCCCGTGGAGACCGCCACGCGCACGGCTCGGGTGCGCGTGCGCCTGCCCAACCCGGACGGGGCGCTCCGGCCCGGGATGTTCGTGTCGGCCAAGGTCCGCGTGCAATCCTCGGAGGAGGCCCTGCTCCTGCCCGCGGAGGCGGTGCAGGAGATGGAGGGCCGGAAGGTGGTCTTCCGGGAGCGCTCGCCTGGGACCTACGAGGCCGTCCCCGTGACGGTCGGGAGGACCTTCGACGGAGACCTGGAGATCCTCGGGGGGGTCTCCGAAGGGGATCGGGTGGTGACCGAGGGGGCCTTCGCCGTCAAGGGCCAGCTCCTGAAGTCCCAGCTCGGCTGAGGGGCGCGCCATGGTCAGCGGCCTCATCGACTGGTCCTTAAAGAACCGCCTCATCGTCCTCCTCCTCGTGGTCCTCCTCGTGGCGGGGGGCTTCAAAGCCATGGTGGACCTTCCCCTGGACGCCGTGCCCGACGTCACCAACGAGCAGGTCCAGGTGCTCACGAGCGTTCCGGGGCTCTCCCCCCTGGAGGTGGAGCGCTTCATCACCTTCCCCGTGGAATCCTCCATGAGCGGCATTCCGAAGGTGGAGGAGATCCGGTCCATCTCCAAGTTCGGGCTGTCGGCGGTGACCGTAGTCTTCGCCGAGGGCACCGACGTCTACTGGGCGCGCCAGCAGGTGGCCGAGCGCCTCGCCGACGCGAGGGACCGCATCCCGCCCGGCTACGGGTCCCCGGGGCTGGCCCCCATCTCCACGGGCCTGGGCGAGATCTACCAGTTCGAGGTGCGCGGGGAGCCCTCCTGCGGGGAGGGCGGGGAGGACACGGACGCCTGCTGGACCTCCAAAGAGCTGCGGGCCCTCCTCGACTGGCAGATCGCCTACCGCCTCCGCTCCGTCCCGGGCGTCGTGGAGGTCAACAGCTACGGGGGGGAGGCCAAGCGGTACGAGGTGAGGGTGCACCCCGACAGCCTCATGGAGTTCGGGCTGTCCCTGGAGGACATCTTCTCCGCCCTGGAGGCGAACAACCTCGCCGCGGGGGGCGGATACCTGGAGCACGCGGGCGAACAGCGGATCATCCGCGGGGAAGCCCTGGTGTCGAACCTGGACGACGTACGGAACATCGTCGTCCGCACCGGCCCTTCGGGCACGCCGGTCACCGTGGGGATGGTGGCCGAGGTGGCCAGCGGGGCCGTCACGCGCCAGGGCGCCGTCACCCGCGACGGCCGGGGAGAGGTGGTGGTGGGCATCGTGATGATGCTCAAGGGGGCCAACTCCCGGGTGGTGGCGGGAGAGGTGGAGAAAGCCGCGGAGGAGATCCGCCGCACCCTTCCCCCGGGGGTCACCCTGGACGCCTTCTACAACCGCACCCAGCTCGTCAACCGGACCGTCCGGACCGTCGCGAAGAACCTGGTGGAGGGCGGGATCCTCGTGATCCTCGTCCTTCTCCTGATTCTGGGCAACGTCCGCGCGGGGCTCATCGTCTCCGCGGCCATCCCTCTCTCCATGCTCTTCACCTTCATCCTCATGAACCGCTTTGGCATTTCCGGAAACCTCATGAGCCTGGGAGCGCTGGACTTCGGCCTCATCGTGGACGGCTCCGTCGTGATGGTGGAGAACATCCTGCGGCGGCTGGAGGAGCGGGAGGAGCACGTGTCGCCCCTGTCGGCCGTCCGCGCGGCGGTCCACGAGGTGGCGCGGCCCGTCGTGTTCGCCGTGGGGATCATCATCATCGTCTATCTCCCGATCCTCGCCCTCACGGGCGTGGAGGGGAAGATGTTCCGGCCCATGGCCTTCACCGTGGTCTTCGCCCTCGCCGGCTCCCTCCTCCTCGCCCTCACGCTCATGCCCGTCCTGGCGACGTACTTCCTGGCCCACCGGCGGCCGAAAGAGTCCACCTGGATCATGTCCCGCCTGGAGGGGCTCTACGCTCCCTCCCTGAGGTGGGCCCAGGAGCGGCCCGTGCGGGTCCTGGCGGGTGCCGTGCTGCTCTTCGGCGCGTCCATGGCCCTCTTCCCATTCCTGGGCACGGAATTCGTCCCCCGCCTCGACGAAGGGGCGATCGCGCCCCAGTCCTGGCACCTCCCATCGGTCTCCCTGTCCCAGGCCGTGAAAAATACGACCCTCGTGGAGAAGGTGCTCCTGGAGCAGTTCCCGGACGAGGTGAAGACCGCCGTTTCCAAGACGGGCCGCGCCGAGATCGCCACCGACCCCATGGGCATCGAGACCGCGGACATGTTCGTGGACCTCAAGCCCCGTAAGGAGTGGACCAAGGCCAGGACGAAGGAGGAGCTGGTCGAGAAAATGGCCGCGGCTCTGGACGCGGCCGTTCCGGGCGTGAAGCTTTCCTACTCCCAGCCCATCGAACTCCGCGTCCAGGAACTCATCGCCGGTGTTCGCTCGGACGTGGCCGTGAAGATCTTCGGACCCGACCTCGAGGTCCTCGCCGACCTGGCAGACCGGGTCTCCGTGGTGCTGAGCGGGGTCCGCGGGGCCGCCGACGTGAAGGCCGAGCAGGTGGGTGGCCTTCCCTACCTGACGGTGACCCTGGATCGGGCCAGGGCCGCCCGCTACGGGGTCTCCGCCGAGAGCCTCATGGCCGCCGTGCAGGCCGCCAGGGCGGGCAGGGACGTGGGGGTGGTCATCGAAGGACAGGCGCGCTACCCGCTCACCGTCGTTCTTCCCGTCGAGACGCTGAAACGGCGCGAGGACCTCCTCGGCCTGCCGGTGGCCGCCCGGGGCGGGGCCCTCGTCCCCCTCGGCCAGGTGGCGAAGGTCACAGAGGAAATCGGCGTCAACCAGGTCTCCCGGGAGGCCGTCAGCCGACGCATCACGGTGGAGGCCAACGTCCGGGGGAGGGACCTCGGCTCCTTCGTGAGCGAGGCCCAGAAGGCCGTCGGAAAGCGGGTGAAGCTCCCTCCGGGCTACTCCATGACCTGGGGGGGCCAGTTCGAGAACCTTCAGCGGGCCACCGCCCGGGGCCGGGTCGTCGTCCCCCTGGCCCTGGGGCTCATCTTCCTGCTCCTGTACCTGAGCTTCCACTCGCTCCGGCTCGCCTCCCTCATCTTCATCAACGTCCCCCTGGCCGTCATCGGCGGGATCTTCGCCCTCCTGGGCCGGGGCATGCCCTTCTCCATCTCCGCCGGCGTGGGCTTCATCGCCCTCTTCGGCATCGCCGTGCTCAACGGCGTCGTAATGGTGGACCACATCCAGGGCCTGCGGCGCGAGGGCGTGGAGCCGAAGGCCGCCGCTTTCGAAGGGGCCCGCCACCGCCTCCGGCCCGTCGTGATGACGGCCCTCGTGGCCAGCCTGGGTTTCCTTCCCATGGCGCTGGCCACATCGAGCGGCGCCGAAGTGCAGAGGCCCCTCGCCACCGTGGTCATCGGCGGCCTCGTCACCTCCACGGCCCTCACCCTCATCGTCCTTCCGGCCATCTATCCCTGGTTCGACCGGGGGAAGGCCGAGTTCTAGGCGTCCGCCGAAGCCTCCCAGGGGAGACTCCCATGAAACTCGTTGTCGCGATCCTCCAGCCCTTCGCCCTGAACAAGGTGCAGAACGCCCTCCTGAAGGTGCCCTGCTTTCCTGGAATGACGGTGGTCCCCGTCCGCGGGTTCGGCCAGGGGAAGGGGTGCGCCGCATCGGACTTCGAGGCCGAGATCGTGGACTTCACGGACAAGGTGCGCGTCGAGGTGGCCGCCCCCGACGATGCCGTGGACGCCGTCGTCGAGGCCATCGTCCAGGCGGCCCACTCGGGGCGCCGAGGGGACGGCAAGATCTTCGTGCTTCCCCTGGAGCGCGCCGTGCGGATCCGCACCCGCGAGCGAGACGACGAGGCCCTCCGCTCGCCCCTCAAGGACGACTGACCGGATCGCGGAACTCCGGGGGCCTTTCCCGGCTATGAGTGCATTCCCGCGGCGAAGGACCACCCGATCCTCAGCGCCAGAAGAACCAGGAAGGCTCCGCCCGAGGCCAGTTTGGCGGAGAGGCCGAGGGTCCTTCCGAGGGCCGCCCCGAGGCCCGCCCACAGGGCCTTACCCGATCGGCGCTCCCGCCACGCCGCCACGAGGAGCGCCCCCGCGAAGGCCCCGAGGACGGTGCCCGGGATGGCCCCGAGGCCGAAGCCGAAGCCCGCGCCCAAGAGGGCCCCGACCACGGATCCCGCCAGGGCCCCTGCCCCCGCCCACCGGTCGCCTCCGAATCGGCGTGCCCCCAGGTACCCCGCCAAGAACTCCGCCGCCTCGCCCAGGCCCGCCAGCAGGAGCCCCACGGCGAGGACCCACCACGTGACCACGGAGAAGCCCTCGAGCCACCCATAGAGGAGGGCGGCCAGGACCATGAGCCAGTTGCCCGGAAGCTGAAAGACCTGCGAGGCCCAGGCGGCGGCGCAGAACAGGAGTAGCAGGATCGGACCCGCCCAAGCCGCCGATTCACCCAAGAGCGTTCCCGCCATGAAGGGCCTCCCGTTTGGGAGTGTAGCCCATGGCGGGGCCCGAAATCGCCGGCGCCCGCGCGAAACAGCGCCCGATCCCGCCCCCCCCGGCCGCCCCCCGGGTCCGTCGCGCCTAGAGCCCGTGTTCGAAGGCGCTCCGCGGGGTCGAAAGAAATGGGCAGCCCGGATTCCTTCTAATCCTTCGGCTCGATCAGGACGGTCACCGAGGGTTCCGGGGCCCCCTTACCCGCGGACGGGGGCGACGGCGAAGGGATCTGAGGGATCACTTCAGCGAGTTTGGCCAGGACGATGGCCGGGGGGTCCTGGAACTCGAGACCCGCGCGGTAGAGGAGCACACGGTGGCCCTTTTCGTCGTCCCCCATCCCCCACACACGGCACCGGCGGACTTCGGCGCGAAGCAGGACCTCGCCCTCCCCTTTCGGGAACCTCAGGTCACAGGCGGTCTTGGGCTGCATGCTGTGGGACAGCTCCACCTGGATGCCGTTGGCGGAGATGTCCACCACCCGGGCGGCCAGGTAGGCCTTGACCTTGGCCACCAGCCTCCCGGCGATCGGAAGCCGCGGTGCGGTTCTGCGTTCGGGCAAGTTCCACTCCATCTCGTGCGCTCGTCCCCGGGCCGCCGCGCGGCCGTCCCGCCCGTTACAACCTCCGGATCGTGTGCCTGCATTCCACGCAAGCGGGAACCGTGAGGGCGAAGCGGTCGCCCGGCTCGGGCCAGTACCGCGCCCGATGGCCATGATACACCGCCTTCAGAGGAAGCAGCTGGCCCTGGAAGAGACCGCATTTTCCGGACCCGCTGCGCCCGTCCTCCCCATGGACCACGAGGCAGTAGGCCTCCCCTTCCTCCAGGAGGCGGCGCGAGAACCCCCGGACGTACCAGGTGCTGAATTCGAACCGGGCCCATTCGGCCAGGCGTCTTCTGCCCAAGGCCTTCGCCGCTTCGCACGCCTCCGCCAGCGCCTCGGCCCCGGCCGCCAGATCCACCGCGTGGCCGGAGACGATGATTTCCCTCACCCGGTCCTGCAACCGAATCCAAACCTCCGCAGGGACTTCCACGGGACGGTACGGCGCGACGACCTTTCTCTCGGCGTCGAACTCCTCCAGCATGTACCTTCGCGTGATCGAGTCCAATTCGTCGTAGACCATGCCGCCGCCCCGCGCCGTCGCGGCGCCCGGTTCGCACACGGGCCGTCTCGCGCGGCGCACGCCCTGACCACCGTCTCTTCGTATTCCTGAATCGAGTGTACGCGGGCGGGCGAAAAAATCAAGCCCCCGAGAGGGCGTCGGCGGCTCCCGCAAACACGGCGGCCCCCGAAGCCGGGGGCCGGACGAACCTTCGATTCTTGTGGTGCCCCCGGGCGGAATTGAACCACCGACACAAGGATTTTCAGTCTGGACCGGACCCCCACGGAGCAAGCCTTGGACGGGCGGGCGTTTCCGCGTTTTCGCCTTCTCGAATCATGCTCTTTTTTTGCCCGCCCTTTTCTACTCAGGACCACAAGAAACGCCGGATTTCTACCCCCGAACCTGCACAAAACCTGCACGGATTTTTCCGGGCATGACCCGGAAGGAGGAGTGACATGGCGAACGATTCATTCGTCGAAACTGGCCCCCTTTTCTGGCGCCCCGTAAAGGGCGGATCGTGGCATTCTCTCCCGCTCCCCAAGGGGCTGGAGGCCCTCCGCCCGGGCCGAAGCGTTCTCCTGTACCTCGGCCGGCTCGGGAGCGCGCCCGTGGTAGGCCGATTCAAGGCGGTTTCGGTGAGGGCCTACGGGACTCGGCGCCGTGCGCTCCTGCCCACGGACGCGGCCCGAATCGCCCCGGATCTCCCTCTTCCGGGAGGTGACAAATGAACCTCAAGGTTGCCGAAGACCAAGACGGAGCGGCCTTTCTCACCAACGAGAGCGCGAACTCCTCGCGGGGGTTGCCGGTTCTCCACCTAACCGGTGAAGGCCTGAACGCGGATTTCGGCCCGGCGGATGAACTCTCCCCCGGCGTGAGCGCGGCGGGCGTCGTGGCGGGATGGGCCCAGGATCCGCAACGGACCCCCGAGGAACTCCGGGCGGCGGCGGCGTACCTTTCTCAATGGCCGGAAGGGCCTCAAGTGTCTTCGGAGATCCCCGACTTGATCTTGGAGGCCTCCGAAGCCCTGGACCCGAACCACCAGGGGGTGCAATGGCCGGACCCCATCGAATGGGATGGAAGGCCCCTGCGAGACCAAGCCCGCGACCTGTCCGCCTTGCTGGACGCCGAAGCCGCCGGCGAGTCCGATGAAGCCCGCGCGTCCCGGCTCCGTAGGCTGAGCGCCCGATTGTGGGCGTCGGTGGAGCGAGGTTGAACCGTGAGGACGATTTCACTACGTTGAATCCGTAACCCAGGGGGGCAACGGTTCGGCTGATCCCCGGACCGGGCCCGCGGCTCCGACGGGCTGCCCCCCTGCCCCTCACCTTCGGAGGCCCGGAAGGAGCGCCGGGAATGGCGAAGAAGCACTTCATGTCGGAGGAGCCCACCCCCGAGGACGAACGCCGGAGAGACGACCTTCTCGACGCCTTGGAACGTCTCGGCGTTAATGTAGACCGCTCCCCCGGGAAACCGCCCGGGATAGAAGACGCGCTTCCTCACCGGATCCAGGATTTCATTCAAGACCTTCAGTCTCAGGATCAAGAGGAACTGATCCGCCGCACCTTTGGCCTGGCCTCCCTCCAAGTGGCCCCCGCCCTGGGCGGCATCTTCCCCTCCGCCCTCCCTGGGGCCACTTGGTGCGAGAAGTGGCAGGTCCTGCAGGAGCGCCTTTCGCAATGCCCGGGCCCCGAGGCCTTCGCCGCCGGAGTGGCTCTGGGTTGGGCATTCGGACGCGTGGCCGCGGGTATCCTGTC
This sequence comes from Acidobacteriota bacterium, assembly GCA_040752915.1. Classification (NCBI taxonomy): domain Bacteria; kingdom Pseudomonadati; phylum Acidobacteriota; species Acidobacteriota bacterium. The sequence goes on along the minus strand of JBFMHB010000058.1, from coordinate 9,041 downwards.
GAGGAAGGAGGCAGGGAATCGCTCCCCCGAGGACACGCGAACCCCGTCCATCAAGTCGAAGCTCATCGCCCAATACTTGCAGCGGCAGAAGGATGCGAGCTTCGCCGCTTACTGGGGGGCCCTGTGCGAACCCGCCGCCTGGATCAAGGAATATCTTGACTCGTGGGGCGTCCTCCATCACGGGGAAAAGGACGGGGTGGTCACGCTTTGGCGCGGATCCAAAACCCTCGCCATCCGGAAAGACTCCCACGGAAGGCTCTTCCGTCGCCTCAAGAGAAAAAGCGGACAAATGACCCGTATAGATCCGCCCCCCTTCGGACGCTGACGACCCGCGGAACACGAGAAAAACCATTTAAATACAAGAGTAATCCACGCGCCCGTTGCGCTTGTCCACGCGGGCCTACTGTGTCCCCGAGGGGCACCGGACCGCGCCACCGAGGCGCGGCGGGCGGCCCAGGAGGACGGCAAGAAATGGAAAGCAAAGACAGTCTCTTAACACCTGAAGAGGCGGCAGGGTTCCTGCGGCTCAGTGTTGCGGCCTTGTACGCCGCACACCAGCGGAGGCAGCTTCCCTCCATCAAGATCGGCCGCCGGCTCCGATTCCGCCGGAGCGATCTCGAACGGCTCATTGACGCCCGAACACAACCGCCCCTCGAACCGCCCGCCCCGAGCGGGAGGGGGTGAACATGGGCGCCCACAACCTGAAGGGCCTGCCCGCCACGAAAAACCAGGCCCAGGACGAGGAGGCGGCCCTCCTGGTGTGCGCGCGGGTGGAGCGGTTTGGGTACGAGATAGCGAGTCTCGCCCGACGCGGGGACCTCGGAGGCGTGAAGGACCTCCTGCCCACGATTGCCAAGACGATTCAAGAAGCCCCGGCGAAATCTGATCCTGCCCCGCCGTCTCCCGAGTCGGCTCGTGAGGGCACCCGAGAGGAATGGATCGAGAAAACTCGGCGCCTTGCCGAGAAAGTCCCCGATTTGCTGGGGGCCCAGCCGCCGGACCTGAATGAGGCCCTCCTATGGGCCTTCGCGGTCACGTCAAACCTGGAAAGCCTGGGGGCCCAGGTGTGAGCGAGGAAGTCCGGGCCATCCTCGCGCGGTTCGTCTACGAGGGGCATGGCCTCCCGCGGTTCCAAGAGGAGCTTTTGCTCCGGCAGGGGCTGACGACCGACCAGGCACAGGCCGCCCTGGAGACCTGGGAAGAGGAGGTTCGACTCGGGATTCTGGACGATCCCATTTGGAGAGCGGGGCAACTCCTCGAGGAGGCCGTGGCGGGGGGGCATGAAACGGTGCCCACGCCGGAGCCCCTGCCGACGACCCCGGCGCTATCTTCACCGGGAACCACGCCAGCATCCGGCAAGGGCGGGAGCCGGAAGCAGACTTCACCCCTCGCCCCGCGCGGTGTGCCCTTTCAAGCGTTGCAACCTCCAAAAAAGGACGCCCTCCCCCCCGAGGAGCCCCGCGAGACGGGGGGGGCAGAGGTAGCCGGCGGTTGGGTTCGGCTTTATCGGTGTGCCCTGGACTCCGACATTCTCCGGGTTGGTGGGCTCCGGCTCTTCGGCCTTTTCTGCTGCCTGCTACTGGAAGCCGAATGGAAACCCAGACGAGTGAATGGCGACTTCCTTGAACCGGGGCAATTGAGTATCACGCTCCGTTCGTATGCCACGGCCCACGGGCTTTCCGTCAAAGAGCTGAGGGGAAGCTTGGAGAAACTTCGAAGAAACGGGACAATTTTGGCACAGCAAAAGGCACACCGTCGGACCGTGATAACTATTGTAAATTGGGCACTTTACAACGGCGAGGCAGGCGAAGAGGGCACAGTTAAGGGCACAGCACAGGGCACAGCACAGGGCACAGTCAGGGCACAGTGGTTCTTGTAAGTGCTTGACGTGTAAGGGGATGCAGGCCCCTAAGAAGTTAAGAAGTAAAGAAGAAAGAAAAGAGCTTGCGCCTCCGGCGCTGAACCACCCCTCACAAGAGAATGAAATCGACCCTGAACAAGTCCGGCGTGACATTGCCTACCTCGCCGAGAAGGCCGCCTTTTACAAGGGGCAGGAAATCCCCGAGAGAGACCGGCGGCGGGTTCTCGATGCAGCCCATTACCGTCTCCGCCCGGCCTGCTATCCGTCCGGCCCCCCGCCGGAAGTGCTGGCCGCCTTCGACGACCTAAGACGAGCGCTTCGCCTAGAGGGGGAAGCATGAACCCCCCGCGCGCGGAACGGCTGACCGAGGCCGAGCGGTGGAACCTGGAGGCCCGCCTTCAGGATCGCGTCCTTTACGGCCGGGACCCCGCGGAGACCCTGGCCCTTCTCCACGCCTCAGACTTCTCCCACCCGGGCCGGAGGGCCCTCTGGGCCCTCCTCCAACGTCGGAACCGGGCCGGGCTCCCCGTGGACTCCGTGGCGGTCTTGGACACGCTCCAGGAGGAAGATCCTGAGAACATCCTGGAGCGCCTCGGCGGCATGGGTGAAATCGTGGGGCGGATCGTGGCCGACGTGGTGCAGGCGCCGGATTCGGCCGTGGAGGGATGGGCCCGGACCCTCCGTCGCGCCTCCCTCGGAGACCGGCAACGCCGGCTTTTGCAGGACCTGGACCGGGCGACGGCGGCCGGGGATTTCGAAGGGGAGCGGATCGCTCGGGGGGCCTTGGAGGACCTCTTCGGGCAGATTGACGCCCTGGAGACCGCGGGGCCTGTGGGAGCGGCGGGGGTCCTGGAGGCGCCCGCGGAAGTTTGGACGCGGTGCCTTCTGGAGATCAATCGGGACATGGCCGCGAAGAGTGGCCCCCGTGGGCTCGGCTTCGGGGTCTCAGACCTAGACGAAGAACTCCGTCCTGGGCTCCGGCCGGGCCGCCTCTGGGTGATCGGCGCGGGGACGGGTGAAGGAAAGACGCTCTTGGCCCTGCAGCTCGCCTTGACGGCCGCGCGGGCCGCGGTGGGTTGCCTGTACCTGTCTTTCGAAATGACGCCCGAGGAGCTGTTGGAGAGGGCGGCCGTCATGGAGGAGGCGGCTCCCTGGTGGAAGGTGCAACGCCGGACCCTCACCGAGAGTGAGGGGAAGGGCCTTCTCGCGTGGGAGCCCCCCGATGGGCTCTTGATCGTAAACGCCGCGGGGGTGCCGGCGCGCCGGATCCCCCGCATGATCCAGAAGGCGCGGGGACGCCTGGAGCGGGCTGGCCGCCCTCTCGGGCTCGTGGTCGTGGATCACCTTCAGCTCGTGCAGAGCGGGGGGCGGACTGAGACGCGCGCCTTGGAGGTCAAGGAAGTGGCGAACCTCTGCAAGCAAGTGGCCCTGGACGGCGCCGGCGGGGGAGCCCTCGCCGTCCTCGCTTTGTCTCAGCTCCGCCGCGCCAGGGAGGCCGAAAGGCCTGATCTGCGGGATCTGAAGGAGTCGGGCGGGATCGAAGAGGCAGCGGACACGGTCCTCCTCCTCCACAGAAAGCGGGCCGAGGGCCGCATGACGGACCGGGCTGAGCTTCGGGTGGCGAAGAACCGGGGCGGCCGCGTCGGAGGTGAGCCCCTGGAGATCCGGTTGAACACCGAGCGCGCGAGGTTCGAATGACCGGGCCCGCGTTCCGATGCCTCCCCGGCTTCATGGCTGGCCCCAGGATTCGCGGAACGGGACGGACGAGGGTTGGACACGCCCCCGCCCGTCCTGGGGCCTCTCACGGGCTTGGACCCCCACCCCAAGATATGGGGGTGGGGCACTTTCGGAAGGTTCGGAAGGGCCAAGAATGGGCCGAAAATGGCCTTCGTCTTTTAAAATGAACAGGATACGATTTGACATAATGATTATTATCGGACACTCTCTTATCGCGTGCCCCTTGCACTCTTGACACAGAGGGCTTATACTGCGTATAAGCCCCGCATGGAGGAACCATGAGCGAGGACAAGAAAGACCGGCTGGCGAAAGCGAGGGCGGCCGCCGCGGCCCTGCGGGCGGCCCTCCCGGCTCCCGAGCCCACGAGGACCGAGCGCCTGATTGTGTCCTTCACTCCGTCGGAGAAGGCCCGCCTCGTGGAATATGCAAGCGAGACGGGGGAGCCTCTTGCAACAGCGGCGCGCGGGCTTCTACTCGCGGCCCTCACCACGTTGGGGAAGTGACAGAATGCAGACCTTCCCCCAGGCCGCTGAGGCGGCCGAACTCAAAGCGAACACCGCGCCGCCGGGCACGGGGCCCCGGCCGGGCGCTTTCGGAGCGAAAGGAGGCCGGATGGAGAAACCCAAAGCCGCGCGAAGAGAGCGCGGAATCAAGAAATTGGCCGATGGACGTTGGCGCTACTCCTGGACGTTCCGCGGCCGCTACCATCGAATGACCGCCCCCAACTACGCCATCGCCCGCGCCTGTCTCTCGAAGATCCGCGCGGAAATCGCCGAGGGGCGCTACCTGGAGAAAGAGGCAACCCCGAGAGTCACCTTCGAAAGGGCCGCCCAAGACTTCCTCACATGGGGAAAATCCAACTTGGCGCCGGGCACCTGGATACGGGACCGGCAATTCGTCGCACGGTGGCTGCGTCACCCGCGGTTCGAAGGGCGGACCTTGGACGAGATCTCGCCGGCCGACATTGAGGCTTACCGGAACGGACGCCTCGCCACGGTGGGCAAGAGGACCGCCGATTACGACCTGTCCCGCCTCAAGCGCCTCTTCTCCCTGGCCCAAGCGTGGGGACTCTGCAAAGCTGACCCCACCCGGCCCGTCAAACTCTTTCACCCCGACAACCGGAGGGAGCGGTTCCTCTCCGCGGAGGAGGAGAAGGTCCTGCGGGCGGCCCTCCCGGAGTGGGTGCGTCCCGCCTTCGACTTCGCCCTGAACACCGGACTCCGGCAAATGGAACTCCTCACCTTGACATGGGGCCAGGTGGACCTCGCGCGCCGCACGATCACCTTGACGGCGGACAAGACCAAGAGCAAGCGGACGCGACACGTCCCCTTGAACGTCGCGGCCCTGGCCGCCCTGAAGTCCCAACCCCGCGCCCTCTCCCCCGAGGCCCCCGTCTTCCCCGTCCTGGCCCGGACGCGGCAGGCCTCGCTCGTTCAGATCGTCCGGCGGACGGTTCGGCGTCTCGGCTTGGAGGGCGTCACCTGGCACACCCTCCGGCACACCTTTGCTTCCCGACTCGTTCAGCGGGGGGTGGGGCTCCTCACTGTAAAGGACCTCCTGGGGCACTCCACCTTGACGATGGTTCTCCGGTACGCCCACCTTGCCGACGAGAACTTGAGAAGGGCCGTGGACACCCTGACCGAAGATCCCAACCTGCACGAAACCTGCACGGGCCGAGAGACCGCCCCCGGAGGGGGTGAGGCTTGACTCTCTCTAAGTGCTTGCTAGGGAAAAGGTTAGAAGTGGTGCCCCCGGGCGGAATTGAACCACCGACACAAGGATTTTCAGTCCTCTGCTCTACCGGCTGAGCTACAGGGGCACCGAGCCCATACGGCGCCCATGATGGTACCCTCTGGTCCCCATCCAAGTCAAGCCGACCGAGGCCGCGCCGAAGGGCGAACCCCACGGCGCCGAGACGGTCCACCCCGCGAGGGACGCTCCGGGCCCCTTCTCCGGATCGGACAGGGCGTCCCTGGGGCGCCCCTTCGCCCCCCGAAAGACGCGGGCAGCGTGGTATGCTCCGGCCATGGACGGTAGCGAGGGAAAGAAGAGGCTTCAAATCCGGGTCGTGGCCCCGGCGGGTCCGGTCTCCCCCGATGACTTCGAAGCGGGCCTCGCGGTGCTTGCCGGACGCGGGTTCGACGTCCGCACCGGCTCCCACGCCCGAGGACGCCGCGGATACCTCTCGGGCACCGACGCCGAGCGCCTGGCCGACCTGCGCGAGGCCCTGGAAGACCCTCTCGCGGACGTGGTCTGGTTCGCCCGCGGCGGCTACGGCACCACCCGGATCCTCGCGGGCCTCCCCCAGGCAAGCGAGGCGGGTCCGCGAAAAATCCTGGCGGGCTTCTCCGACGCCACCGCCCTCTTCGCCTGGGGCCAGCGTCGCCACCGCCTGCTCTACGCCCCCTCCGTGCAGGAGCTGGCCCGCCCCGGCGTCTGCCGCCTCCCGCCCCTCTGGTCCGCCCTCGCGGGGCGACCCCGGCCCTTGCCGGGCCGGGGCCCCAAGGCGAAGGCGGGGCCCTGGCCCGTTTTCGGTGGGTGCCTCTCCGTCCTGTCGGTGCTCGTGGGCACGCCGTGGGAGCCGGCCCTCGTGGATCGTTGGCTGTTCCTGGAAGACGTGGGCGAGCGCCTCTACCGGCTGGACCGACTCCTCACGCACCTTCACGGGGCGGGATGGTTCGAGCGGGCCTCCGGCGTCCTCCTGGGCGGATTCACCGGCATGGGAGAGGGCGAGCGGCCCACTCGGGTGGCGGACCGCGTCCGGGAGCTCCTGCCCGAGGGGAAGCCCCTGGTAACGGGCTTGCCCGTGGGCCACCTCCGCGGGAAGATGCCCCTTCCCCTCGAGGCGCCCGCTTTCTGGGATGGAGCGGCCCTCCGCTTCCCACCTTCAAAGCCCGAGTAGGCCGCTGACAGAGCTTCCGCGGGCTCGTCCTCAGACGCCGGGGATGGCGTCGGCGATCCACCGCGCCGCGCGATCCACCGCGCCCCGGTGGGCCTCCACCGCGGCCTGCGCCTTCAGGCCCGCCGCCTCCGCCAGGCGCGGGTCCTGCAGGAGGGACGTGACCCTCCAGGCCAGCTCCGAGGCGTTCTCCACGCGGAAGGCGCCCCCCGCCGCCACGAGCCGCTCCGCATCCTCGCGGAAATTCTCCGTGTGCGGGCCGAAGAGGACCGGGCGGCCGAGGTAGGCGGGCTCCAGGACGTTCTGCCCGCCCAAAGGAACGAGGCTCCCCCCCACGAAGGCCGCCGCCCCCAGCGCGTAAGCCGACCAGAGTTCCCCCAGGGTGTCCAGCAGGAGGACGTCCCATCCCTCCGGGCCCGGGCGCGACCTCCTCGCCGCCCTGAGCCCGGCGCGGGAGCACGCCTCCAACGCCGCGGGGACCCGGTCGAGGTGCCGGGGGGCCAGCACGAGCCTCGCCCCGGGCAGGCGGGCCATGACCTCGGCGTGGGCCTGGGCCGCGGCGGTTTCTTCACCCTCCCGCACGGATCCGGCGACCCACAGGGGCCCCGAGGGGAGGAGGGCCGCCAGGGCTTGACGCGCCGCCTCGAAGGCGGGGGGCGGGGCGAGGTCGTACTTCAGGTTGCCCAGGATCGTCACCCGCTCAGGCCAGGCGCCCAGGAGGCGAAAGCGCGCGGCGTGCTCCTCCGTCTGGGCGGCCACGTGAACGCCCTGCAGAGCCCGGGCGTAGAGCGACTTGAAGCGCAAGGTGCGTGAGAGGGCGCGGTCCGAGAGGCGCCCGTTTGCGATGAGGACGGGGATGCCCGCCCGCCGGGCCTCCCGGAACAGCGCCGGCCACAGCTCCGTCTCCACGAGCACCAGGGCGCGGGGGCGCAGGGAGCGAAGGGCCTGGCGCATGCAGGGGCCCAGGTCCAGGGGAAAGGCGTGGGGGTCGAGGCCGGGGGGGCCCTCCTTGCGCGCCAGGGCCATCCCCGCCGCCGTCGTGGTCGTGAGCGCCACGGGCAGGCCGCGGGAGGCGAGGGCCTGGGCCAGGCGGAGGCCGATGCGCACCTCGCCGACGGACACGGCCTGGATCCAGATGGGGCCGTCCGATCGGGCGCCGAGAAAGCCCAGACGCTGAAGGGGACGCCAGGCCCCCCGCTGGCGCAGGGCCAACACGAGCAGCCAGAGGGGCGCCAGGGCCCATGCCGCAATTCTATACAGCGTCCACACGGTGCCTCCTGCCCGGGTCCATTCCCTCGGAGAGCGATTCCCCGAGAGTATTTAAGGCCCATACGGCGGAAAAGAGAAGGGCCCCCGGCACGAGGGCCAGGTGGGGCGCCTCCAGGAGGCAGTCGCAACCCGTGGCGAGCATCTCGCCCCACGAGGGGTGCGGCGGCTGGATCCCCAGACCCAGGAAGGAGAGCCCCGCCTCCGCCAGCATCACCGACGCCGCCCCCGCCGCCGCCTGCACCCAGAGGATGCCGAGGGCGTGGGGAAGGATGTGGCGCCGCAGGACGTGGACCCCTCCCGCCCCGCAGGCCCGGCTCGCCGTCACGAAATCCCGGCCTCGCAGGGAGAGGGCGAGCGCCCGCGCCACCCGCGCGTAGCCCACCCAGGCCGTGGCCGAGAGGGCCAGAACAAGCGGGGAGAAGCCGCGGCCCACGTAGGCCACGACGGCGATGGCCAGGAGGATGCCGGGAAGGGCGAGGAGCACGTCCACCGTCCGCCCGAGGGCCTGGTCGAGGAGGCCGCCCCAGTACCCCGCCGCCGCCCCCAGGAGGGTCCCCGCCACCAGGGCGATGGCCAGGGCCGCCGCCGTCACCGCCAGGGACACCCGCGCGCCGTACAGGGCCCGCGACAGGACGTCGCGCCCCAGGTCGTCGGTGCCCAGCCACGCGCGGGCCGATGGGCCCTCCAAACGGTGCTCCAGATCCTGGCCCGCGTACGGGGCGGGGGCCAGGAGCGGCGCCAGCGCCGCCGCCGCCATCCAGGCCAGGACCAGGGCCGCGGCCGCCTTCCGGGAGACGCCTCCCCCCCTAGCCATCGCGACGGATCCTCGGGTCAAGGAAGCCGTAGAGGAGGTCCGTCGCCAGCGTCGCCGCCAGCGTCAGGAGGGCGAAGAGGAGCACCGCCCCCTGAAGGACCGGGTAGTCCCGGCTCCCGATGGCCCCCAGCACCAGCGTCCCCAGCCCCGGCCACCGAAAGATCCGCTCCGTCAGGATGGCCCCCGTGAGGAGCCCGCCGAGCTGGAGGCCCAGCACCGTCACCGCCGGAAGGAGCGCGTTGCGCAGTCCATGGCGCCGGAAGGCCGTCCCCTCTCCCAGCCCCCGGGCCCGCGCCGCCGTCAGGTACTCCCTGCCCATCTCCTCCGAGAGGGAGGCGGACAGGAGCCGGCACAGAAGGGCGGAGGTGGGCACGGCGAGGGTCACCGCCGGGAGGAACCAGGCCCCCGGCTCGTCGGCCCCCGAGACGGGGAACCAGGGCCGCCAGACGGCGAAAACCAGG
>JBFMHB010000057.1 GCA_040752915.1 Acidobacteriota bacterium | reverse complement strand
GGGTCTTGCGCCGGGAGAAAACTGACCCTACACTGGCCCGGCCTCCCAGGAGGGGGCTCCATGATCGCTCGGGGCAGGATCACTCTTTCGGGCCGAGCCATCTCCTACGTCGTGCGCCGCAACCGCCGCGCGCGCCGCATTCTCCTCAAGGTGGAGGAGCGGGACGGGCTGGTCGTGGTGCTTCCCCGCTGGGGGACCGCCGGAAGGCTTCCTGGCGTCATCCGGAACAATGCGGCGTGGATCCTCGATCACCTGGAACGCCGGGACGCGCTCCTGGCCGAGGCTCCGCCGCCCCTCGGGGAGAGCCGGAAGGTGCCCTATCGGGGCCGCTACCTGCCGCTCAAAGTTCGAAACGTGGCCTGCGAAGATGCCTCGGTGGAGTGGCACCGTGACCGGGTGGTGGTCACCGTGCCCAGGCAGGGGGAAACCCCCGTGGCGGAGGTCCTTCAGGCCGCCCTCCGGGTCAAGGCCCGGGAAGTGCTGGCCCGGCGCGTGGAGGCCCTGGCTCCGCTCCTGCGGGTCCGGCCCAAGCGCCTGAGCATCCGGGACCAGAAGACCCGCTGGGGGGCGTGCACCGCCGGAGGGACCCTCACCTTCAACTGGCGCCTCCTCCTCGCTCCCCCTTCGATTCTCGACTACGTGGTGATCCACGAGCTGTGCCACCTCCGTCACCCCCATCACGGCCCGTCCTTCTGGAAGCTCGTGGAGCGGGTTTTGCCCAACTACGAGGCGCATAGGGCCTGGTTGAACCAGTACGGCCCCCTGCTCCTCATCCGCTGAACGGAACCGAATGCGGGGCCGCGAGGCGGTGTTGCCCTCGCCCCAGAGGAGTCGTCATGGCCGAACCCAAGATCGTTCAGAAGGCCCCCTTCGTACAGGAGACCGAACCGGGCGACCACTGGTGGTGCGCCTGCGGCCTCTCGGCCAAACAGCCCTTCTGCGACGGGTCCCACAAGGGCACCGGCCACTCTCCCATCCGGTTCACCCTGGAGGCCCGCAAGCGGGTGGCCTGGTGCGGCTGCAAGCACTCCAAAACCAAGCCCATGTGCGATGGGAGCCACAGGGACCTCTGATCCCTGATTCGCCTGGGCGATGGCTTTCCTGGAGTCCCCCTCCGTCCGCCTCCGCTTTGAAGTCGAAGGCGCGGGGCCGCCCCTGGTCCTCGTGCCGGGGTGGACGCTCAACCTGAGGCTCTGGGACCTCGTGGTTCCCCGCCTCGTGGAGAAGTTTCGCGTGATTCGACTGGATCCCCGGGACGCGGGCCTCTCCATCGCAAGCCCCGAGGCGGAATACTCCCGCCTGGCCGACGCGGAGGACGCGGCCCGCCTCCTGGACCACCTGGGAATCGCGGCGGCGCACGTGGCCGGGCACTCCCGGGGGGCGCGCACGGCCATGGTCTTCGCCATGGCCTACCCGGAGAGGACCCTCTCGGTGGCCTGCATCGGATCCGCCGAACCTCCGCCCGAGGGACCGGCTCCCTTCCGGTCGGTGGCCTCGGCCTGGGTCCGGGAAATCCGGGACATCGCGCGGACCGAGGGGCCGGGAGCGGTCATGGACCGGCTCCAGGCCGGGCGACTTTTCGGCAAGGTCCGGGCCACCGCGGATGGGATCCGCCTCCTCCGGGACGCCATGGAAGGCTACCGCGCCGCGGACTTGCTGTCCCCGGTGGAGCCGAGGGTCTATGACACGGCGCGGGGGCTCGAGCGGCTGAGGGCCCCGGTGCTCTTCGTGGCGGGGGACGAAGACCCCTTCCTGGAGGAGTGCCGCCAAGCCCACCGCCGCATCCCGGGCTCTCGCCTGGAGGTCCTTCCCCGTTGCGGGCACATGGCCCCCATCGAGCGCCCCGACGGCCTCGCCGCGGTCCTGGAGGCCTTTGCGCTGCAATCGGTCTAGCGGCCCCCCGGCGCCGCAGCCGTCACGCCTGGGGCGCCGGCCCGAACACCCTGGAAAGAAACCCTTCCAAGTGGAGCGCGACCTCCGCCGGGCGCTCCACGGGAGCCAGGTGCCCGGCCCCCGGGATCTCGTGGAACACCCCAAGGGGCGCCCGTCCGGCCAGAGCCTTCCCTTCCTCGGGGGTCGTCAGTTTGTCGGCGGACCCCGTCAGGACTTCCAGCGGAACCCCCAGGCGCTCCACCACCTGTTCCCGGGAGGGGCGGTCTCGCATGGCCAGGAGAGCCGCCCTCACCGACGCCGCGGGCTGCGCCGCCATGATGCGCCTCACGTCGTCCGCCAGGCGGGGGTTCGCCTCCAGGTTGGCCGGATGGAGGAGCCGAGGGAGCATTTCCTCCACAAGCCACGCCGTGCCTTCGGCTCTCACGCGGGCCGCCCAGGCGGTCCGGTCCCGACGGACCCGCTCCCCGTCGGCTCCGGCCTTCGAATCCACCAAGGCAACCCCACGGAGCACGTCGGGGGCGCGCTCGGCCAGCGCCAGGACCACATAGCCCCCCATGGAGAACCCCACGGCCGCGCAGGGCGAGGCCCCGCGCGTCCGGACCACTTCCGCCAGGTCCCCCGCGCAATCCTCCAAGCCCCACCGCTCCGGGGCGGGCGGAGACGTCCCGAAGCCCCTCAGATCCGGCACGAGGATCCGCCACCTCTGGGCGAGCAAGCGGGACACGGCCCCCCACATCCGCCCATCCAAAGGGAAACCGTGCACCAGAAGGACGGGTGGGGCGTTTCGAGGTCCCAACTCCAGGCAGGAAAGAGGCGGGGACCGCATCAGGAGGACCCCTTGGCGCGCCCGCCCTTCCGCTTGAGCAGGGCCACGAAGAACCCGTCCCAGGGAACCTTCGAGGGCAGGACGAAGGCCCGTCCAACCCCCGCCGGTTCGAGGAGGGGCTCCAGCGCCTCGGGCGCCTTCAGCGCCTCAGGGACGAAGTCCGACCGGGTGGCGAGCAGGGCCTGAACCGGGTCGAGGGTCTCCTCGGGCTCGATGGAGCAGACTGAATACAGGAGGTGTCCGCCGGGCTTCACCAGGTCCGCCGCCGCCGAGAGAAGACGGCCCTGCCGGGCGCCGTGGCGAGCCAGGTCCGCCTCCGTCGTCTGCCACCGAATCTCGGGGTTTCGCCGCAGGGTCCCGAGGGAGGAACACGGGGCGTCCACCAGGACGCCGTCCCAACCTCCGGTGAAGGGAAGGGGCCCGGGGGCTTCGGCCGCCACCAGGCGGATGAAGGGGAAGCCCAGCCTCCTGAGATTCTGGGCCATCTGGCGGAGGCGCCGCCGGTTGCGGTCCGCGGCCACCAGGCGCCGTTCGTCGCCGGTTCGGAGGGCCAAACGGATGGTCTTTCCCCCGGGGGCCGCGCACAGGTCCAGGACCCGCCCCCCGCGGGGAACCGGGAGAAGGAGCGCGGGGATCTGGGAGGCCGGGTCCATGACGTAAAAGAGGCCGAGCGCGAAGGCCTCGGAATCGGCGGGGTTGCCCGAATCCACGCGGTACGTGAGGGGAAGGGCCGCCTCGGCGGTCAGCTTGAATCCTTGGCGCTCCAGAATCGGCAGTCCTCGCGCCTCCGCGCCGGTGCCCATGAACAGGATCGAGGTGGAGGCCGGCTCGGCCAGGGCTCGGAGGAGCGCCTCGCCCTGCTCGCCGAAGCGCCTTTCGTACCGGAGCGCGAGCCAGAGCGGGGCCCCGTTTCGAAGGGCCGCGCCTTCGGCCCCGGGAAAATGGATCCGGGCATCGAGGAGAGACCCGCGTTTTTCCGAAAGGCTGCGGAGGATGCCGTTCACGAAGCCGCCCGCGCCGGGGTTCAGGCTCTTGGCGGCCTCCACGCACTCGTGGACCGCGGCGTAGGCGGGGATTCGGTCTAGACAAAGGATCTGGTAGGCGCCCACCCGGAGGATGTGGAGGAGTTCCCTCTGCGTCCGCTCCGGACCCCGGGCGGTGCACTCCTTGATGGCCCAGTCCAGAAACGGAAGGGTCCGGACCGGTCCCGCCACCAGCTCCCGCAGGAGGGCCCGGTCGTCCTCCCGGGTCAGCCTCGCCTGCTCCCTCTGGACCACTCCCTTGAGGGACTGGTTGGCCCCGAGGATCTCCTCGAGCAGGCGCGCCGCCAGGGCCCTGAGGTTTCGCCTGGGGGGAGCCGGCCTGGAGACCGGGCGCCGGCCTTCCCCGGGCTTCACTCCCCCAGGCGCGTTCCTGGAGGAACGGGGAACCCCCGAAGCAGGTCGGCGGAGGACAGGACGCGGCGACCTTCCCTTTGAAGGTCCGTCAGAACGAGGCATCGGCCATCTCCACAGGCCACCGAGACGGGCGGCCCCGAAACCACCTCTCCCGGCCGGGCCTCGGCCGGGGCGGAACCGCCCAGAAGGGACCTCTCCACCTTCACTCTCTCGGATCGGACCGTGACGAAGGCGCCGGGCCAGGGGGAGAGCGCGCGCACCTGGCGCTCCAGCCGCCGGGCCGGCTGGGAAAAGTCGAGCCGTCCGTCTTCCGGACGGAGGCGGGGCGCGTAGGTGGCCCCGGCCTCGTCCTGGGCCTCGGGCTCCAGATCCCCCGACACGATGCCCGGAAGGACCTCTACCAGGAGACGTCCGCCCAATTCGGCGAGGACCGGCGTGAGCGTCCCCGTCGTGGCCCCCTCCGGAACGGGAATGGCCCTCTGGGCGTACACCGGACCCGTGTCCAGGCCTTCCTCCATGCGCATGATGGAAACACCCGTCACCTCGTCCCCCTCCCAGATGGCGTGGGAAACCGGCGAAGCCCCCCGGTGGCGGGGAAGGAGGGAGGCGTGGACGTTGATGCATCCGAAGCGCGGGACCTCGAGGACGGCCTTGGGAAGGATCTTCCCGTACGCCGCCACCACGATGAGGTCGGGCTCCAGGGCGCGGAGAGCTTCCTGGGCCGCGGGGTCCTTGAGGCTGGCGGGCTGAAGGACGGGCAGCCCCTCGGATTCGGCGAGGACCTTTACGGGCGGTGGGGCGACCTTCCGGCCGCGGCCCTGGGCCTTGTCCGGCTGCGTGAAGACCGCCGCGGGCCTCAACCCCGCCTCGAGGAGCGCCCTCAGGCTCGCCCGGGCGAAGTCGGGCGTCCCCATGAAGACTAGCCGTTCGGGTAGGGGTTGTCCCATTCGCCCTCCCGGATCATCTTTTTGATTTTCCGCTTCAAGATGTCTCTTCGGAGGGGAGAAACGCGGTCCAGGATGAGCACGCCGTCGAGGTGATCGATTTCGTGGCACAGGGCGTGGGCCAGGTAGGCGTCGCCATCCAGCTCGAAGGTCTTCCCTTCCCGGTCCTGGGCGCGGATTCTCACATGGGAGGGACGGCGGACCTTTTCGAAGATTTTCGGAAAGGAGAGGCACCCCTCTTCCCGGAAGGACTCCCCCGATTGCTCCAGGATCTCCGGGTTCACGAAGAAGGTGTAATTCTCCGGACCGCCTTCCAGACCCAGGTCCACGACCATCACCCTCACGGCCTCGCCCACCTGGTTCGCGGCGAGACCCGCCCCGCCCGCGAACCGCATGGTTTCTGCCATGTCGTCCATCAGGGTGCGGATCTCGGGCGTGATCTCCTCCACCCGCCTCGCCTTCTCCCTCAAGACGGGCGAGCCGTACAGCTCAACTTTGCGTATCGTCATCCGAACCGACGTCCTTTTTCTTGAGCAGGTCCAGGGTCTGTCGGACCCGGGTTTCCACGACGGCTTCGAGACGGGCGCGGAGATCGTGCCGCTCGTTCAGCAGGCGGGAGACGTTATCCGTCTCCATTTCGAGGACCACCGACGGCTCCACGGCCGTCACCGTGGCCGTCCGGGGCACCTCGTGGAGCAGGCTCACCTCCCCGATCACATCGCCCCGCCCCAGGGTCCCGAGGTCGAGTTCCTCCCCGGCGAAGGTGCCACGGACCTCGAAGAGGCCCCTCGATACGATAAACAGCGATCCCCCCGCCTCCCCTTCCCGAACCAGGACCTCTCCCTTCGAGAGCGTCCTCTCCCTCAAGAGCGCGGAGAGGCGCCCGAGGTCGTCGGCGGACAGGTCCGGCATGAGGGCGTGCAGGGTGGCGAAAATCCCTTCGCCCGACTCGTGAAACCCCGATTCGGCGGGCGGCTCGCGGGAGACATCGGGCGGAACGGCAGGCGCCGGAGGCTCCGCCGGGGCCTCCAGGTCGAAGGAGAAGGCCTCCGCGGGGGCCGAGGCCTCACGGACCCCGTCGATCCCCCGCATCCGATCGAGGATCTCCGCGTCCTCGGGAAAAAGCCTGAGGGCCTTTCGCAGGAGCGCCGTCGCCTGGGCCCGCTGGCCGCTCCGCATGGCCGACTCGGCCTCCTCCCGGTAGAGCCGCGCCGCCTCGTCCCTCCGGTTGCAGCCCTCGTAGGCCTCGGCCAGGCGGAGCTTCACCGACAGATCGTCGGGGCTTTGGGCGAGCCGCTTTTCCAGGACCTTCGCCGCCTCCGGGAACTTCCCCTGGCGCAGGAGGTCCAGGGGATCGGTTCTGTCCGATCTCGAAAAGAGGGCCATGGACCGCCTCCCTGCGAGAAGCCTACCCCACCGCGCCGCCCACGACAAGGCGCGTCCGTCGCGGGCAGCCCTCTCCCCTCGCGCCGGCGGAAGCCCTGGCTTTGGCGGCGGCCCTTGCGCGGGAGCGGCCCCTGGCCTATCCTACGCGGGAGAGGCCGGGGGGCACTTCAGGAGAGGGCATGCCGGAATTCTATCCCAACAACTTCGGGGGGCTTCCCCCCGAGGCCAGTTCCCTCGCCTCCTCGCGCTTCGTGATCCTTCCCCTTCCCTACGAAGCCACGACTTCTTACGGAAAAGGGACCAAGCTGGGCCCCCGGGCCATCATCGAAGCCTCGCGGAACATGGAGCTCTTCGACGAGGAGGTGGGCTTCGAGGCTTCCGGGGCCGGCATCCACACGACGGAGGACCTCTACTTCCACGACGCGGCCCCGGCCGCGATGGTGGGGACGGTTCGCGAGGCCGTTTCCCACTACCTGGCCCAGGGGAAGTTCGTGATTTCCCTGGGAGGGGAGCACAGCCTCACCTGGCCCGCCTTCGACGCCCACCGGGCGGCCCACGGGGAGATCGGCATCGTCCAGATCGACGCCCACGCCGACCTTCGGGACACCTACGAGGGGACCCCCTTCAACCACGCCTGCGTCATGCGGCGCGTGGTGGAGGCCAGCGCCGGCACGGCCCAATTGGGCATCCGCTCCCTCTCGCGGGAGGAGGCTGATTTCCTGAAGGAGAAGGGCACGTGGCCCGTCCTGTGGGCCCGGGAGTGCCAGGAGGGGGAGGCCTGGATGGACCGGGCCCTTTCAGGCCTTCCCGAAAAGGTCTACCTCACGGTGGACCTGGACGGTTTCGACCCCTCCCTCGTCCCCTGCACGGGCACCCCCGAGCCCGGCGGCCTGGGGTGGTACCCGGTCCTGAAGTTCATCCGGCGCCTCTGCCGGGAGCGAAGGGTGGTGGGCGCGGACCTGATGGAACTCGCTCCCGACCGGATTCACTTCTCGGCCGATTTTCTGGCGGCCCGGCTGGCCTACAAGATCATCGCCTACGTCCAGGAGGCCGAACGGAATGGCCGCTGAGCCCTCGACCCGCCCCCGCGTCTCCGTCGTCGTCCCCGTGTACAACGAGGAGGAGAACCTCCCCGCGCTCCTGAGGGAGATCCGGGAAACCCTCGACCCGGAGGGCTTCTCCTACGAGGTCGTCTTCGTGGACGACGGCAGCCGGGACCGGTCCCTGGAAGTTCTCCGGGGCCTCCTTCCCGCCAACCCCATGGTGCGGGTGGTGGTCTTCGAGAAGAACGCCGGACAGACCGCCGCCATGGACGCGGGCCTCCGCAGCGCCAGGGGGGAGATCCTCGTCACCCTGGACGCGGACCTCCAGAACGACCCCCACGACATCCCGCTCCTTCTCAGGGAGATGGACCGGTTCGACGTGGCCGTGGGGTACCGCGCCAAGCGCCGGGACAGCCTCGTGAAGAAAATCACCTCGCGGATCGGAAACGGGGTCCGAAACTGGGCCACCCACGAGGACATCATCGACACCGGCTGCTCCCTCAAGGCCTTCCGGCGGGAGGCGGTGGCCCCCTTGAAGCTCCTGAAAGGGATGCACCGCTTCCTTCCCACCCTGTGCCGCATGGAGGGCTTCACCGTAACGCAGGTGAAGGTGAACCATCGGCCCCGGATCCACGGTGAGACCAAGTACGGGGTCTTCGACCGCTTGAGGGCCACCCTTCCCGACCTGCTGGCCGTACGGTGGATGCAGAAGCGGGTCCTTCGCTACCGCATCCGGGAGGAACTGCCTTGAGCTGGTTTACCTGGCCCCGGTTCTGGCTCATTCTCGGCTTCGTGGCGCAGGGCGCCTTCTTCATGCGCTTCGTGGTCCAGTGGCTGGCGAGCGAGCGGAAGAAGCGCAGCGTCATCCCCGTGGCCTTCTGGTATTTCAGCCTCGTGGGGGGCCTCCTGCTCCTGGCCTACTCCATCTACCGGAAGGACCCGGTCTTCATCCTGGGGCAGGCCACGGGCCTCTTCATCTACGTCCGGAACCTGATGCTCATCTTCCGCCGGCGCCGCCGCGGGGAGCTGGCCCCCGGGGAGGCCTGATCCATGGACCGGCGCCGCCTCCTGTGGGTCCTCGCCGCCTGCCTCGCGGTCTGGGCCTGTCTCCTGCCCGCGAGGGGCGTCTGGGCGCCCGACGAAGCCCGGTACGCCCAGGTGGCTCGGGAGATGCGGGAGAACGGCCGGTGGCTCGTCCCCCTTCTGAACGGCGAGCTGTACTCCCAGAAGCCCCCGCTGTTCTTCGACCTGGTCCAGATCGCCTCGCTCCCCTCGGAGGATGTCCCCGAATGGGCCGTGAAGGTCCCGAGCCTTCTGGGAGGGGTCCTCACCCTCGTCCTCACGGGCCTCATCGGACTGAGGCTCATGGGACCGAGGGGCGCGTGGCTGGCGCCCCTCCTGCTGGGGACCTTGTTCAAGTTCGGCTGGCAGGCCCAGTTCGGCCAGATCGACATGGTCCTGGCCGCCCTCGTGACGGGGCAAATCGCTTTGGGATTGCGGCTTTCCGCGGGGCAGGGCCGGCGGCTGGCGGGCCTCCTGGGGATGGCCCTCCTCGCGGCCCTCGGCGTGGTGGCCAAGGGGGCCGTCGGCTGTCTCCTCCCCTGGCTCATCCTCCTGGTCTACCTGTCCTTGAGGCGGGACTGGACCGGCCTGAAGCGGCTCGGCCTTCAGTGGTCCGTCCCGGGCGCCCTTCTTCTCGTGGCCCTCTGGCTGGGAGCGGCGGGCCTGGCCGCCGGATGGGACTACCCGAAGAGCCTCGTCTTCAAGCAGTCCGTCCAGCGCTACCTGGAGCCCTGGCACCACAAGGCTCCGGTCTACCAGTACCTCGGGGTCCTCTTCGCGGACGGGCTTCCCTTCTCCCTCCTCCTCGTGCCCCTCGCCGCTCCCCTGATCCGAAAGAAGGCCTGGCGGGAGCCGGGGGCCCTCCTGCCCCTGACCTGGATGGGGGTTTACCTCGTCTTTTTCTCCCTCTCGGCGGGCAAGCGTTCGGTGTACATCCACCCCCTCTTTCCTGGCATGGCCCTGCTCGTAGCCTACGGCCTCCTCAACCTGGAGGCGGGCCGCTGGAAGACGGGGGGCTTCCGCCTGGCCTACGTGGTGCTCGGGGCGGTCTTCGCCGGGGCCGGCGCCGTGGGCATTGCCCAGATGCCCGAACCCTACCATTCCCTTCGGCCCTTCCTGGTCCTGGGCGCCCTGGCCCTCACCGGCGGCGCCCTATCGGCCGCTTGGCTCACGGGACGCGGAAAGCCCGTCCGGGGAGCAGTCTGCCTCGCGACCGGCGCCCTGGCTTTCTTCCCGCTGACGGTCCTTCCGGCGGCATCCGCCCTGGACCGGACCAAGACGCCGCGCCCCTTCGCCGCCGCCGCGCGGCCCTATCTGGACGCGGGGGGAACCGTCGGCACCTTCCCCAACCTCGTGCCGTCGGTGAACTACTACCTCCGGACGACGACGCCCGTGTTTCCGAAGAGCCAGCGCGCGGAGGCCGAGCGGTTCCTCCTCCAGGGGGGCCACCGCCTCCTTCTCGTCCAGCGGGAGGATTGGGGCGTGAAAGAGGACCCCAGGTTCCGGGTCGTCCACGACGGACCCATCGGCGGCGACCGGTACCTTCTGCTGACCGCCGCGGCCCCGCCGCCCGAGTGACCGACCGACGGAGGGCAGGGGGGATTCTGTTCTTGGCCCCTGCTCTAGCCGAAGGACCGGACGGTGTCCAGGAGTTCCCCGATACCGAAGGGCTTGAGGAGATAGCGGCTCGCGCCGGCCGCGAGGGCCGCCCGGCGGTCCTCCTCCAGGGTCTTGGCGGAGATGGCCACCACGGGAGGAGGCGTCCCACCGCCCCCATGAAGCGCCCTCAGCACGTCAAACCCGTCGAAACCGGGCATCCTGAGGTCCAGCAAGATCAGATCGGGCCTGCGGGCCTTCACGCTCTCCAGCAGGAGCCGACCGTTTCCCACCGCCTCCACCTCGTGTCCGTCCCCCTCCAGGACGAAGGTCACCAACTCCAGGATGTCGGCATTGTCGTCGCAGACCAGGACCCGCATCGCCGCCCCTCCCCCGGTCGTCCCGCCTCCAGAGTAGGCTCCGCCCTCGGCCCCGTCAAGTTCACCGCGCGTGGAAGATGCGCCGCGGGAAGGCGTTTTTCCTCCGAAGGAGGCCTCCGCCCATGACCCGATCCGTTGAATCTCCTTTTTCGCGCCTCGACGAGGGGGACGACGCCGTCTTCTACGCGAGGGACCGGTTCGTTTCTCACCTGGATTCCCGCGCCCTCATCGTTCTCGAACGCCTCGTGGGAGCGCTCCTTGTGGAGGAACGCCCCTCGGTGCTGGACCTCATGGCCTCCTGGGACTCCCACATCCCCCCCTCCGTGCGTCCCTCCCGCCTCGCGGGCATCGGGCTCAACCCGCGGGAACTCGCCCGCAACCCCCTCCTCACCGAACGCCACCTGCTCGACCTCAACCGGACGCCCGCTCTCCCATTCGAGGACGACTCCTTCGACGCGGTCCTGAACTGCCTCTCCGTGGACTACCTCACCCGGCCCGAAGAGATCTTCCGCGAGACGGCCCGCGTCCTGAAGCCGGGCGGCCTCTTCCTCGTCGCCTTCTCCAACCGGTACTTCCCGTCCAAGGCCGTGAGGGTCTGGAGGGAGTCGTCCGAGGAAGAGCGCATCGATTACGTGCGGGGACTCTTCGCATCGTGTCCGGATTTCCTGGAGCCCGCTGCCTTCCTGGCCCGCGGACTCCCCCGCCCGGCTCGGGACCGCTACGCCGGCCTGCTGGAATCCAGCGACCCCGTGTGCGCCCTCTACGCGGAGAAACGTGGCGGGACGGCGGGCCGTGAGAGGCCGAGACCCGAATCCGTCGTATTCGATGGCCCCACGGCGGAGGAAATCCGCCGGCGCGCGGGGGACGCGGCGGCCTCCCTCACCTGCCCCCACTGCGGCCACCGCCTCAGCCGGTGGGCCGTCCCCCAGACCCCCTTCACCGAGTGGGACGCCGAATTTCTGTACATCTGTTTCAACGACGCCTGTCCCTACTTCGCCCGGGGCTGGACGACCATGGCCCGGCAGGGCAACCGTACCTGTTCCTACCGGTTCCTCCTCGACCCCCGGAACGGCTCGTGGATGGCCATTCCCGTGCCCTCTCCTTCCGCCCTCCGGGAGAGCATCGTCCCCGACGAGCAGCCCTCCAGGCCCTGAGCCGAGGGCGGCCCCCCTCCGCGCGCATTACGGAGAGCAGCGTTCAGCCCCCCGACTCCTGACTTTGGGCCGGGTGCCCTGGATGCGGGCGAGGTCTTCGAGGGTCCGGACCTCCCATCGCTCCCGCGCCGACTCGATGAGCCGGAAGAGAAGGCGCCCCGCCACCCGGGCGTCGTCCAGGGCCCTGTGGCGCGCCGAGAAGGAGAGCCCGAAGCGCAGGGCCAGGGCGTCCAGCCCGCGGCTCTCTGCCCTTCCCAGAACGGCCCGCGCCAGACGGAGGGTGCAGACCTCTCCGGCCGTTTCCGGCAGGGCCGAGCCCAGTCTCGCCGCTTCCATTCGGAGGATCCGGCGGTCGAAGGCCAGGTTGTGGGCCGTGAGCACCCTGCCCCGGAGGAGGGACTCGAGCGGCGGCCATACGGATTCGAAACGGGGCGCACCCCGGAGGTCCTCCTCTCGAATCCCCGTAAGCCCCGTCACGAAAGAAGAGAGCCCCGTATCGGGCTGGAGGAGGCTCTCGAAGGCCCCCACCTCCCGGCCTCCGCGGAAGAGGGCCACCCCGATCTCGATGGCCCGCTCCGGTCCCCCCAGGCCGTTGGTCTCGAAATCCACCACCGCAAATTCGGCTTCCTCCAGGAGCAGGGGCGGTTCGGGGGGCTTTTCGCGAAGCCTCACCATCCCGTCCCCCACGACGAACCGCCCGTCGCCCGACGCCAGCGCCGCCATCACCCGGCCGGCGAGGGCCCCCGACGCGGCCTTCAGGCAGAGGGCCGCCGCCGCCGACAGGTCCATCCGGCCATCCGGGGCGCCGAGGAGGATCGCCTCCAGGCGATCGAGGGGCGCCGGCGGTTCCTCCTCCAGCCGGATCACGATCCGCCGCCCAGGAGCGCCGTCAGGGGGACCACCTCGACCTCCCGGCAGACCCAGCGGCTCGCCCGCCCGAGTTCGCCGCCGGGGGACAGGTCCACCATCTTCGTCACGCCCCTTCGGACGAGCGCCTCCACCACCAGGTCCCACCGCGTGGGCGAAACGACGGATTCGAGCATGTGGCGCTTGAAGGCCTCCCCCGAGCCGACCGGTGTTCCGTCCACCGGCGAGGGGAGGAGGAGCGTGGGGGAGGAGGCGGGAACCGAACTCCACCATCCCGCCACCGCCTCCCGCGCGTGCTCCACATAGGGCGTGTGGAGCGGCACGTCGAGGGGAAGGCGGCGGCAGTCCAGGACACGTCCCTCGAGGACTCGCCGTCCCGACTCCACCTCCTCCGCGGGCCCGGCAAAGACGATCTGGCGGGCGCTGTTGACGTTGGCCACCTCGAGGCCCTTCAGACCCGCCGCGGCGAAGGCCCCCTTCAACTCGCTTTCCGTAAGGCCCGTCTCGGAGGCGAGGGCGAAGGCGCCCGGGGGGAAGCGGCAGGCGTTCACCTCGTTCACCCGTTCGAGCCACTTCAGGATGGGCTCCAGGGCGACACAGCGTCCGAAGACGGCGGCGGCGTAGAAGCCCAGGGAGTATCCGGCGGCGGCGGCCGGTGGTCCCAGCCTCTGCCGGGCCGCCTCTGCCGCGGCGCACCCGAACAGCACCATGAGTCGCGGCGCCGTGAAGCGCTCCGATATCTCCTCCGCCGGGGCTTCCGTGACCCACCGGACGAAGTGGCCCCTCGTCGCGTCCTGGAACCGCGGCAGGAGGCGCTCGAACCCTTCCTGGCCCCGGAGGGGCACCCCCATCCCCGGGCGCTCGAAAAGTTGACCCGGGAAGAGGAGAGCGTAGGCTTTTCCGGCGGTCGAAATTGACTCCACCATGGAGTCATAGTACCATCCGGCAACGGGAGGCCGGACATGGGCGATTTCTCCGACATGCTCTCCAAGATCCCCCTTCTTCAGGGCCTGGAGGGGGCGGAGTTCGAGCAGATGGCCCGGCGCTTCTCGGTGGAGAACTACCCCGCCGGGTCCACCATCCTCGAGCAGGGCTACGGCGGGCTCAAGCTCTACGTGCTCGTCGAAGGCAAGACGCGCATCTTCCGCACCCTCAACGGGTCCCGAGTGGTCATCACCACCCTCGAGCCCCCCGAGACCTTCGGCGAGGTGAGCATCCTCGACGGCGACCCGGCCAGCGCCACGGTGGAGGCCGAGAGCGACGTGGTGGTCCTCACCCTCGGCCGCGACGAGTTCTACGATCTCATGAACGCCTCCCCCGAGCTGGCCTCCAAGGTCTATCGGAACCTGCTTCGGACCCTCTGCCAGCGCCTGAGGACCACCACCAACCAGGTTCAGGACTATTTCGCCATCAACAAGGCCCTATGCGAGAACGAAAGCTTCCGAAGTTTCTACAAGCTGTTCTGCTCGTGAAGCCGGCGTTCCGAAAGCTCAGGCTGGCCCTTCTCCTTCTGGCCTCCGGCCTGGCGGTGGGCCTCGCCGTGGGCGTCTGGCTCACCCGGGACATCCCCGAGGTGGACAGCCTCCAGTTCAGCACGCCCCACCAGATGACCCGCGTCTACAGCCGGGACGGGAAGGTCCTCCAAGAATACGGGGCCGAAAAGCGCGTCCTGGTCAGCTTCTCGGACATCTCGCCGAATTTCTTCAAGGCCCTCCTCGCCGTGGAGGATACGGACTTCTACAAGCATCACGGCTTCTCCGTGCGAGGCATCCTCCGGGCCGTCTGGAAGGACGTGACCCACGGGCGCGCGAGCCAGGGGGGAAGCACCCTCACCCAGCAGCTCGCCCGGAAGTACTTCCTCACGGACGAGAAGACCCTCACCCGCAAGGTCCGGGAGCTCATCCTCGCCATCAACATCGAGAGCCGATACTCCAAGCAACAGATTCTCGAAATGTACGCCAACAAGGTCTGCTTCGGCGGAGCCTACTACGGCGTGGAGGCGAGCGCCCGGCATTTCTTCAACAAGCGCTCGCGCGACCTGACAGTCCCGGAAGCCGCCCTGCTGGCCGGTCTCATCCAGCGGCCTTCCTACTACTCTCCGAGAAGCCACCCCGAGCGCGCCCTCGCCCGCCGCAACCTCGTGCTGGCGAGGATGCGGGACACGGGGGTCATCACGCCCTCCCAGTGGGAGGCCTTTTCGAAAGAGCCCCTCAACCTGTCCGAGGCCGTCATCGAGACCCAGGGACTGGCCGACTACGTGGCCGAGCAGGTCCGCCAGTACCTCGAGGACAAGTACGGCGAGGAGGCCATTCTCCAGAGGGGCTTTCAGGTCTTCACCACCATCGACCCGCGGCTCCAAAAACTGGCCGAGGAATCGGTCCGCGAGGGGCTCCACGCCTACAGCCGCCGCCGCGGCTACAAGGGACCCTCCCGTGGCGCCTCCGCCCCGCCGGAGTACACGGGGGACGACCTCGATCCCGGCCGGCGCCGCTGGGCCACCGTCCTCTCGGTGGACCGGACCGAGATCGTGGCCTCCCTGGGCGGGACCCAGGTCCGCCTCTCTCCCGAAGCCTGGAAGTGGACGGGAGTGCAGTTCCCCGAGCGGGTGTTCCAGACCGGCGACCGGATCCTCCTGAAGATCGTCGAGGGCCCCCCCTCCCTGGAGTGCGAGGTCGAGCAGAAGCCCCTGGCCCAGGGCGCTCTCGTGGCCCTCAACCCCCACACGGGAGAGGTCCTCGCCATGGTGGGCGGGTACGAGTTCTCGTCCTCCATGTACGACCGGGCCATCCAGGCCCGGCGCCAGACGGGCTCGGCGGTGAAGCCCATCATTTACGCCACGGCCCTGACGGGCGGACGCACCCTGGCCGACACCCTGGTGGATGAGCCCACCCTCTTTCTGACGGGCCGCGAGCAGGCCTCGCGAATCTGCGAGGACGGCTACATCCCCCGGGACTTCGACAAGGACTACCTCGGGCACATCACCTACCGGACGGCCATCGAGCACTCGGTGAACATCGCGGCGGTCAAGGCCCTCAACGCGACGAGCTACCAGGGAGTCATCGAGAACGCCAGACTCCTGGGCATCTCCACCGACCTGCAGCCCTACCCCTCCATGGCCCTCGGAGCCTTCGAGATCACCCTTCTCGAACTGGCGGGGGCGTACACGGCCTTCGGAAACAGCGGAGTGTACGTCCGGCCCCGCTTCATCACGCGCATTACGGACCGGGACGGCAAGGTCCTGGAGGAGTTCCGCTCGGAGAGCCGCCAGGTCTGGGACCCCCGAGTGGCCTTCCTCATGGTCCAGGCCATGACGGGAGTCATCCAGAGGGGCACGGCGGCGAGCATCTCGGACATGAAGGGCCACTTCGCGGGGAAGACGGGCACCACGAACAATTACACGGACTCGTGGTTCATGGGGTTCAACCCGTCCCTCCTCTGCGGCGTCTGGACGGGCAAGGACGACCACAAGCCCCTCGGAAACCTGGAGACCGGCTCCCGCGTGGCCCTTCCCATCTGGAGGATGTTCATGGAGACGGCCACCGCCGGCCAGGAAGACCTGGACTGGCCCGTCCCCGAAGGCATCACCGAGGTCCTCATCGATCCCGCCACCGGCAAGCGCGCCGGGGTGGACACCCCCTGCCAGGAGATGCGGCCCGAGTACTTCATCGAGGGCACGGAGCCGCCCCCCTGCACGGCCCGGGACCATTTCCGCCTGAAGCTCCCCTACTTCCTCCAGAGCTACCCCGTCAACGGGGACCTGTCCCTTTCCATCCCCGAGGCCGACGTGGAAGCGTGGGTGGCCCGGTACCCGGGCACCGTGGCCCGCGACGGCCGGAAGAAGTTGCTCGTCTCCTGGGGCGGCTCTACATTCCCCGTGAAGCTGGAGATCGCCCCGGCCCGCGAGGGGCCGGTTCCCCAGGCGGTGATGCCCGGCCTTCCCCACGAGGGAGACGTGGCCTGTGGCGCGAGAACCGAGTACGTTCGGGAACGACAGTAGACCCTTCGGCGAGGCCGTCCTCTGGCGCCCCGAGGCGAACGGAAGGGTGGTGTGCGACCTCTGCGCCCACCGCTGCCGCATCCTTCCGGGCCGGTCCGGGGTCTGCCGGGTTCGGGCCAACCGGAACGGCCGCCTGGTCTCCCTCGTCCGCGACCGGCTCATCGCCGGCCACGTGGACCCCATCGAGAAGAAGCCGCTCTTCCACTTCCTGCCCGGCACGCTCTCCTACTCCATCGCCACGGCCGGATGCAACTTCCGATGCCGCTTCTGCCAGAATTTCACGTTGAGCCAGGCCGTGCGCGACGGCGGGGAGGTCCCCGGCGAGCCCGTGGCGCCCGCGCGCGTGGTGGAGGCCGCCCTGCGGTCCGGGTGCGCCACCCTCGCCTACACGTACACGGAGCCCACCATTTTCTTCGAGACGGCCGAGGAGGTGGGCCTCCTGGCGCGCCAGCGCGGGCTCAAGAACGTCTTCGTGACCAACGGATTCTTGACGCCGGAGGCCGTGGAGCGCGCCCGCGCCTTCCTCGACGCGGCCAACGTGGACCTCAAGGGCTTCGACGACGGGCGATACCGCAAGGTCTGCGGGGCCTCTCTGAAGGGCGTCCTCACCGGCCTGGAATCCCTTGTCCGGGCCGGCGTCTGGGTGGAGGTGACCACCCTGGTGGTGCCCGGCATGAACGATTCGGACGGCGAACTGCGCGCCGTCGCGCGTTACGTGGCGGATCTGGGGCGCCACGTTCCCTGGCACATCAGCCGCTACCACCCCGACTATCTCATGGACAGCGGCGGACCCACCCCCCTCGCGACGCTGGAGAGGGCCTGGGAACTCGGGCGCGAGGCCGGCCTGGACCACGTCTACCTGGGCAACGTCCCCGGCCACCCGTCGGAGCACACAACCTGCCCGAAGTGTGGGACAATCGTCCTGGAGCGCCTGGGCTTTCACGCCGTACCCAGGGCCCTCGCGGGCGGCCGGTGCGCCGCCTGCGGCGAGCGGATCCACGGCGTTTTCGCCGCCTGACCCGGAGGAGACCCCATCCATGGCATTCGGCACCCAGCGAACCGACGGCGACCCGGTTTCCGAGATCAATGTCACCCCCCTCGTGGACGTCATGCTCGTGCTCCTGGTGATCTTCATGATCACGACCCCCCTCTTCGAGCGCGGCATCGACGTGAACCTCCCCCAGACCGCCACCAGCAACATCAGCGGCGCCGAGCGGATCATCCTCACCATCCCCAAGGACAAGAACTACATCTATTTCAACAGCCAGCCCGTGAACCGAAACCTCATGAAGAACTACCTTCAGCAGATTTTCCGCAACCGGTCGGACAAGACCGTGTACCTCTTCGCCGACAAGGCCGTCCCCTACGGCGACGTCCTGACCGTCATGGACGAGGTGAAGCAGGCGGGCATCGAGACCGTGGGCCTCGCCACCGAGCCCCCGCCGCCCAAATAGGGCCGGGGCCGGCGGGGCCGGGAGGGAACCGTGGCGGAGCGTTCCTCGGGCACGCGCCAGGCAGGATCGGGCGCAGGCGCGCCCACCCTCCGCTCGGCGGGCTCCGCCGGCCGGGCTGCCGGGCGACGCCCACCCGTCCGCGCCTCGGGCCTGAGGCCCCCCAAGGTCCGCCCCAACGAGGTTCTGCCCCTCGCCCTCCTCCTGTCCGTCTTTCTCCATTCGGGGCTCTTCTTCGCCGTGGCCTGGCACCCCGCCCTCCGCCAGAAGCCCGCCTTCCCGGAGCCCATGGTGGTCCGCCTGGTGGACCTGCCCGCCGGACGCGGAGGCGCCCTCGACGGCACGCCCGGCCAGTCCGCCAAACCCGCGCCCACCCTGCCCGAACCGCCCAAGCCCAAGAGCCCGCCCAAGACCACCCTTCCCGGCAAGCCCCAGGCCCCCAAGCCCGAAGGCTCCGCTCCCGTCCGCTCGGCCCGCCCCGGTCAGGCCGTGGGCCTCGGCGGCGAGGGCGCCCCCGGACTCGGCGGAAAGGTCCCCGGACTCATCCTGGACGAGCCCACCTTCCAGCACGAGTGGTACAAGGCCCGCCTCGAAGACCTTCTCAAGTCCAACTGGCGCAAACCGGTCCTCAACAACACCCAGACGATCTCGGCCTCGGTCCACTTCACCATCGCCCAGGGGGGAGACGCCTCCAACGTCCAGATCGTCTCCTCCTCGGGAAACGTCGTCTTCGACCAGTCGGTCCTCCGCGCCGTCTACA
>JBFMHB010000056.1 GCA_040752915.1 Acidobacteriota bacterium | reverse complement strand
CGCCCCCCTTCGCGTCTCCCGCGTCCCCCGCCCGGCCGCGGGTTCGCCCCCCCTGAAACGGCGAAACCCCGGGACCTCGCCCGGGGCTTCGCTTTCCGAGTTGGCGGGACCGACGGGGCTCGAACCCGCGACCTCCGACGTGACAGGCCGGCGCTCTAACCAAACTGAGCTACGATCCCGCTCGGTCCACTAATATAACACCAATGCGGCCCCATCCTCAAGGGGCGGCGAGCCCTGCGAGCCGCGGAGGGGAGATTGCCCCTCCGGCTCACTTCCTTCCCCTCTCCCAGTCCTTGAGAAAGGCCTCGAGACCCAGGTCCGTGAGCGGATGCTGGAGGCATTGCTTCAAGACCTTGAAGGGGACCGTGGCGATGTCGGCGCCGGCCAGGGCCGCGTCGATGACGTGAAGCGGATGGCGCACGGAGGCCGTGATGATCTCGCAGGCGAAGTCATAGTGGTCGAAGATGGCACGGATCTGCTCGATGATCTCCATGCCCACGTGGCCCGCATCGTCGAGGCGGCCGACGAAGGGAGAGACAAAGGACGCGCCGGCCTTGGCGGCCAGGAGGGCCTGGGCCGCGGAGAACACGAGGGTGACGTTGGTCCGGATCCCCTCTCCCTTCAGCGCATGGGTGGCCTTGAGGCCCTCCTCCGTCATGGGGACCTTGATCACGACGTTTCGGTGGAGGGCGGCCAGGGGCCGCGCCTCCCGGACCATGCCCGCGGAATCGAGGGCCGTGACCTCGGCGGAGACGGGGCCGTCGACGAGGGAACAGATCTCCGCGATGACCTCCTCGAACACGCGCCCGCTCCGGACGATGAGGGACGGATTGGTGGTGACCCCGTCCACGACGCCCCAGGCGGACGCGGCCCGGATTTCCTCCACGATGGCGGTGTCCAAAAAGATCTTCATGGCTTCGCCTCCTTGGGGGGACCGGCAGGCTCCGGCGCGGCGCCGTCCTCCCCTTCGGGAACGTGCTTGGCCACCGAAACGACCTTGTCCCCCTCGCCCAGGGAGATGACCTTGAAGCCCTGGGTGCGCCGCCCGATTTCGGAGATGCCCTTGACGGGGGTGCGGATGAGCTGGCCCTGGGCCGTGACCACCACGATCTCGTCCTCCTCCCGCACGTGGAGTCCGCCGACGACGGGACCGTTCTTGGCGGTGGTCTGGATGTTGATGATCCCGCTGCCCGCACGGCCCTGGATCCGGTAGTGGCTGAGGGGGGTGCGCTTCCCGAAGCCCTTCTCGGTCACCGTCAGGATGCTCCCCTCCCCCGCCACGGCCTTCCCCGCGCCATCCTCGTCGAAGGACTCCACCACCGCTCCGGTCAGGACCTCCATTTCCACGACCTCGTCGGCCCCCTTGAGGCGGATGCCGATCACCCCCTGGCTGGTCCGTCCCATGGGCCGCACGTCGTCCTCGGGGAAGGTGATGCAGTGGCCGGCCCGCGTGGCCAGAAACACGTGGCTCCTCCCGTCGGTGATCCCGGCGCCCACGAGTTCGTCCCCTTCCCGGAAGGTCATGGCGATCTTCCCGTTGGCTCGGATGGATTCGAACTCGCTCATGGGCGTTTTCTTGACGATCCCGTTGCGGGTCGCGAGGACGAGGAAGTGGACCTCGTCGAAGCAGCCCCGGGCCGAAAGCAACCCGAGGATCTTCTCCTCGGGCTCCAGGCTCAGGAGGTTCACCAGGGCCCGCCCCTTGGCCGCCGTCCCCGCCTCGGGGAGCTCGTAGACCTTCAGCGAGTAGACCTTCCCCAGATTGCTGAAAAAGAGGAAGCGATCGTGGTTGGACGCCACGAAGAGGCGCTCCACAAAGTCGTCGTCCCGGGTACCCATGCCGGAGCGTCCTTTGCCGCCCCGGTGCTGGCTCCGGTATTCCTGGAGAGCGGTGCGCTTGAGGTAGCCCCCGTGGGTCACGGTGATGACCATCTCTTCGTCGGCGATGAGTTCCTCGATGGAGATGTCGCCCGTGTCGTCCACGATCTGCGTCCGGCGGGGGTTGGCGAAGTCGGCCTTCACCTGGCGCATCTCGTCGCACAGAAGGGCCCTCACCCTCGATTCGCTCCCCAGGATGTCCGTGAGTTCGGCGATGCGCTGGAGGATCTCCCGGTACTCGGCGAGGATCTTGTCCCGCTCCAGGCCCGTGAGGCGCTGAAGGCGCATGTCCAGGATCGCCTTGGATTGGATCTCGCTCAGGGAGAAGCGCTCCATCAGCCCGGCCTTGGCCGCCTCGGGGTCCTTGGCGGACCGGATGAGGGCGATGACCGCGTCCAGGTTGTCCAGGGCCACGGTGAGCCCTTCCAAGACGTGGGCCCGCTCGCGCGCCCGGTCCAGATCGAAGCGGGTCCTCCGGAGGATGACCTCCTTCCGGTGGGCGATGAAGGACTCGAGAAGGCCCTTGAGGGTGAAGGTCTTGGGCTGGTTCCCGGAGATCGCCAGGAGCTGGACGCCAAAGGTCGTCTCCATCTCCGTGAACTTGTAGAGCTGCTTGAGAATGATGTCGCCGATCTCCCCGCGCCCCAGCTCCAGGACCACGCGGATGCCTTCGCGGCTGGATTCGTCGCGGATGTCCGTGATGCCGGTGATGCGCTTTTCCTTCACCAGGTCGGCGATTTTCTCGATGAGGTTGGACTTGTTGATCTGGTAGGGGACCTCGGTGATGACGATGGCCTCCCGGTCCCGCTTGAGCTCCTCCACGTGGGCCCGGGCCCGCACCTTGATGAGCCCCCGCCCCGTCTGGTACGCCTGCCGGATACCCTCCCGACCCAGGATGATGCCCGCGGTGGGGAAGTCGGGGCCGGGGATGATCTTCAGGAGATCCGAGGAGGGGAGATCGGGGCGCTCCACCAGGGCGATTACGGCGGAGGCCACCTCGCCGAGGTTGTGCGGCGGGATGTTCGTGGCCATCCCCACGGCGATGCCCGCGGACCCGTTCACGAGGAGATTCGGGAAGAGGCTGGGAAGCACGACGGGTTCGGTCTCCTCCCCGTCGTAATTGGGGACGAAGTCCACCGTGGACTTCTCGATGTCGGCGACCATGGCGTGGGCCAGCTTGGCCATCCGCACTTCGGTGTACCGCATGGCCGCGGGAGCGTCCCCGTCGATGGACCCGAAGTTGCCTTGGCCGTCCACCAGGGGATGCCGCATGGAAAAGTCCTGTGCCATGCGGACGAGGGTGTCGTAGATGGCCGAGTCGCCGTGGGGATGGAATTTCCCCATGACGTCGCCCACGATGCGCGCGGACTTCTTGTAGGGCCGGTTCCAGTGGTTGGCCCCCATGTACATGCCGTACAGGATCCGGCGGTGGACGGGCTTGAGCCCGTCCCTCACATCGGGAAGGGCCCGCCCGATGATGACGCTCATGGCGTAGTCGAGGTAGCTCTTCTTGAGCTCGTCCTCAAGGTTCACCGGCAACGGCCGGTCGAAAAGCTGGGGTTCGGTCATGGCTTCCTCATGGAACCGCCCGCGGGGGGTCCCCTCAGACGTCCAGGTTCGTCACGTTCAGCGCGTTCTGTTGGATGAACTCCCGCCGCGGCTCCACCGCGTCCCCCATGAGGACGGAAAAGAGCCGGTCGGCCTCCGCCGCATCCTCCACGCGGACCTGGAGGAGCCGCCGCTTGGCGGGGTCCATGGTGGTCTGCCACAGCTGCTCCGGGTTCATCTCACCCAGGCCCTTGTAGCGCTGGATGTGGTACTTGGCCTTCACGGCCCCAAGGAGGTACTGGAGAAGGGCCTGCCGGTCCGAGACCTCCGCGTCGGAGTCTCCGTTGTGGATCTGGAAGGGCGGCCGGTCGAAGTCCTGAAGGCGCTCGTGGAGGCGCTGGGCCGTCAGGAATTCGGAGGCGTGGTGGAGGGCGTGGGAGACGAGCGCCGGGTGGGGGTTCTGCTCGCTCGTGACAGTGAATTCGTACAGGCTGTGTTCCTCGTCGAAGCGCATCTCCCCCGCCTCGTAACCCTTCCTCACGATGGCCTGCCGCAGGTCCTCGGCCTTCTCCATGGAGGAGAACAGGTCCCGGCACAGCCCGGCCCCGAAGAGGAACAGGAGCAGATCCTCCGTGTAGCCCTTCCGGGCCAGCCGGCCGAGGAGCCGCTCATAGCGCTGAAGGATCTCCAGGGCCTTGGCCAGATCCTCCCCCCGGTAGGTCTTTTTTAGGGTGGGGATGGTGACGGAGTAGGCCGCCACCGCACGGTCCACGAAGAACCGGGTGAGCTCCTCCTCGGTGGCGATGTAGTGCTCCTCCTTCCCCTTTCCGACCCGGTAGAGCGGCGGCTGCGCCACGTAGACGTGGCCGCGCTCCACGAGCTGGGGGAAGTGCCGGTAGAAGAGGGTGAGGAGGAGCGTCCGGATGTGGCTCCCGTCCACGTCCGCGTCGGTCATGATGATGGCCTTGTGGTACCTCAACCGGTCCAGGTCCAGGTCGTCCTGTCCCGTTCCCGCGCCCAGGGCCGTGATGATGGTCCGGATCTCGTTGTTGGAGAGGATTTTGTCGAGCCGGGACTTTTCGACGTTCAGAATCTTGCCCCTCAGGGGGAGGATGGCCTGAAACCTCCGGTCACGGCCCTGTTTGGCGGACCCGCCGGCCGAATCCCCCTCCACCATGAAGAGTTCGCATTTCGAGGGGTCGCGCTCCTGACAGTCGGCCAGCTTTCCGGGGAGCGAGTCCCCATCGAGGGCGCTCTTGCGTCGAGTGAGTTCCCGCGCCTTGCGCGCCGCTTCCCGGGCCCGCGCGGCGTCGATGACCTTTCCCACGATGGTGCGGGCGATGCCCGGGTTCTCCTCGAAGTAGCGGCTCAGGAACTCGTTCAGGGCCGTCTCCATGATGCCCTTGACCTCGCTGTTCCCGAGCTTCGTCTTGGTCTGCCCCTCGAACTGCGGGTTCGGGATCTTCACCGAGACGACGGCCGAGAACCCCTCGCGCACGTCGTCCCCCGAAAGGGCGATCTTGAGGTTCTTGGCCAGGCCCGCGGAAGCCGCGTAGGCGTTGATGGACCGCGTCAGGGCCGCCCGCATGCCCGCGAGGTGCGTTCCCCCCTCGGAGGTGTGGATCGAATTCACGAAGGAGAAGACCAGTTCGTTGTAGCCCGTGTTCCACTGGAGGGCGCACTCCATGAGGATCCGGTCCTTCTCGCCCTTGAACACGATGGGGTGGGGATGAAGGACCGTCTTGCCCCGGTTGATGTGCTCCACGAAGGCCGCGATGCCCCCTTCGTAGTGGAACTCCACCTTCCGGTCTTCTTCGCGCTCGTCCTTCAGGACAATCTTCAGGCCCGCGTTGAGGAACGCCAGCTCCCTCATTCTCGTGGTCAGGGTCTCCCAGGAGAAGACCGTCTCCTCGAAGATCTCCGAATCGGGTTTGAAGGTGATCCGGGTCCCGTGCTTCCCCGCGGGATGGGGTGTGCCCGTCCGCGCGAGGGGACCTTTCGGGACGCCTCGTTCGTAGGTCTGGACCCACACCCCGCCGTCGCGCCAGATTTCCAGGTCGAGGCGTTCGGAGAGGGCGTTCACGACGGAAACGCCGACTCCGTGCAGGCCCCCCGAGACCTTGTAGGCGTTGTTGTCGAACTTGCCGCCCGCGTGGAGGACCGTCAGGACCACTTCGGCGGCGGGCCGCTTCTCCTCGGGGTGCATGTCCACGGGGATGCCCCGGCCGTTGTCCTCCACGGTGACCGAATCGTCGGCCCTCACCGTGACGACGATCTCGTTGCAGTATCCGGCCTGCGCCTCGTCCACCGAGTTGTCCACCACCTCCCAGACGAGGTGGTGGAGGCCCGTGACGCCCGTGCTCCCGATGTACATGGCGGGCCGCTTCCGAACCGCCTCGAGCCCCTCGAGGACCTTGATGGAGGAGGCGTCGTACCGATCCATTCGTCCTGCTGACATGGGTGTCGTTCCCTCACGAGATCCGGTTCTTCGTCCGCGCGCGGCCCGGACTCAAGCCACCCGTCCGCCGGCCACCCGCCGGCGGTCGATTTCCCCGCTCCAGCCGCACCAATCCCTCACGGCGGTCAGGACCACCTGGGCCCTTCGCTCCGTGAGGCGCATCAACTCTTCGATGCGCCGCTGGTCCAACTCCGCCTCCGCGTCGTCTACGAGAAAGAGGGGAGGTTCCGGGTCCCCTCCCGAACGGAGGAGGACCAGGGACAATTTTAACATCCAAAGCACCCTTCGCGCCTGTCCCCCCGAACCGTAGGCCTCCAGGGCCTTCCCATCGAGAAGGATCTCCACCCGGTCCCTCTGCGGACCCACGAGGTTGACCCCCGCCCTGCGCTCGGCCTCCGCCGCCCTCTCCAGGGAAGCCCGGAGGTCCGAACCGCCCGAGGGCCGGTAGACCAGTTGGACCCGCTCCTGGCACGAGGCGTCCCGGGCCAGCCCGTCCAGGAGGCCGTTCAGCATCTCCGCCAGCTGGGCCCTTTCCCTTTGGATCTTCTCGCCCAGCGCGGCGTAGGGCTCGGTCCATGCGGCCCTCTCTTTTCGGGAGGAGGCGGGATTCCTCAGTAGGGCGGCCCGTTGAGCCCGGCACCGACCGAATTCCAGGACCTCTTTCAGGTAGGCGGGGCGCCTCAGCACTCCGGCGGTGTCCAGGAGGTTTCGCCGGTGCCGGGGCTCTCCCTTGACCAGGCTGCGGTCCTCGGCGCTCAGCGCCACCACGGGAAGGACCGACAGGTACTCCGCCGGTCCAGCCTCCCGTCCGTCCAGGCGGAATCGCTTCTCCCTCGGGGTGAGGGCGCACTCCAGGCGGTGGGTCACGTCGCCGGAGCGCACTTGCCCTCCTACGGCGGCCTCCCCCCTGCCGAAGGCGATCAGGTGTTCCAGACGATGGTCCCGGAAGGACTTGCTGGTGCCCAACAGGTAGATGGCCTCCAGCACGCTGGTCTTACCCTGCGCATTCTCCCCGAACAGAAGGGTCAGGGGGCTGCCGAAAGCCAAACGGACCTGCTGGAGGTTTCTGAACCCGTCCGCCGAGATTTCCAGCAACCTCAATCAAACCTCAGCGGCATGAGCACGTGCTTGTGGACCCCCACCCCCGAGGGGCGGACCGGTTGGAGTAGGGCCTGGTAGTTGCTCTCGCGCATGGAGAAGACCACCTTCTCCTCCGCGCACGCGGCGAGGAACTCGAGCAGGTAGTCCACGTTGAAGACGATGGACAGGGCCTCTCCCTCGTACCCATCGCAGGCCAGGAATTCCCGTCCTTCGTCCCCCGTCTCGGGGTTCCTGGCCAGGATCTCGAGGCTCCCCGCCGGATCGAAGGAGAGGGTGATGGCCCGGGTCTTGCTCTCCGCGACCATGGAGACCCGCTTGAGCCGTTCCGAAAGCGCCCCCCGGTCCAGGACGGCGCGCTTGTCGGACTCCGTGGGAAGGACCTTCTCCCACGCCGGAAAGGTGGAATCCATCAAACGGCTGTACAACAGGCGGTTCTCCGTCTCCAGAAAGATGTGGTTCTCGCGGAAGGTCACCCGCACCGTCTCGGCGCCGTCCAATTTCAGGAACTCCACCAGGGTCTTGCGGGGGATGAGAACCCGGAGAGGCTCGGCCATCCCCACCGGCCCGGCCCATTCGGTGTAGGTCAGCCTGTGGGAGTCGGTGGAGATCAGGGCCAGGCGATCCGACTCCAGCAGGAGAAGCCCCCCGCGGATCGAAAACCGGCTCTCTTCGGCCCCAACCGAGACCAGCGCCTCGGAGATGCAACGCTTGAAGGCTTCCGCGGGCAGGTCCAGGGACTTCCCATCCTGGGGGGCGAGGAGGGTGGGAAAGTCCTCCTCGGGGAGCGTCTGCAGGTGATACTCCTGCCTTTCCCCCACGGGTTGCAGGAAGAGCCTTCCCTGGGCCGTGGTCTTGAGCGAGAGGGGGCTCGCGGAGCCCACGAAGGCCCGGACGATGGCGCCCAGCTTTCGCGCGGGGACGGTGATTCCGCCCGGTTCGAGAACCTCGGCGGAACAGCGGCACTTCAGGGTCACCTCGAGATCCGTCGCCGCCACTTCCAAGTGGTTGTCCTGGGCCCTTAACAGGAGGTTGGAGAGGATGGGGATGGTGGCCTTGCTCTCCACGATGCCTTGGGCGAGGCTCAGGTCGGACAGGAGATCCCGCGCGTCGATCCGGATTTCCATCTTTCTCTCTCCTCTTATTGGAGGCAGTAGTACCAGTAGGACCTGTGGAAATGTGCAAACCCGCGCAAACGGCGCCCGGCAGGGAATCCCATTCGATCGGAACCCTGTGGACAACCGTGTAGGAGCCGAGGAAGGAAACGGGCGGAGGCCGCCAGGCCGTCTTGGCTGGATCCCTTCCACAGGGTCTTTTGCACGGTTTGCCCTCCCGCCTAACGAAATGAACGGATAAAGTTGTGGATTTGCTGTTGAAGGTGGGGATCGCTCTTGGTCCTGGCCTCGATCTTTCGGATGGCGTGCAGCACCGTCGTGTGGTGCTTCCCGCCGAACTTCCTGCCGATCTCCGGAAGGGAGGACGTCGTCAGCTCCTTGGCGAGGTACATGGCCACCTGTCTGGGGAAGACGATGCTCGCCCGGTTCGACTTGGCCTTCAAGTCCTGAACCTTCATCTTGTAATAGGCGGCCACGTGTTTCTGGATGGCCTCCACGGACACCACGCGCCCGTCCTCCTTGAACAGGCTCTCGAAGGTCTCCCGGGCCAGGTCCACCGTGATGGGAAGGCCCTTGAAGGAGGAAAAGGCGATGAGGCGGAGCAGACACCCCTCGAGTTCGCGGATGTTGCTCTTGATGCGCGCGGCGATGAAGAGGGCCACGTCCTCCGGGAGGCTGACTCGGTAGGCCTCCGCCTTCTTGTAGAGGATGGCCACCTTCGTCTCCAACTCCGGCGGCTGGATGTCGGCGATGAGACCCCACTCGAAGCGGGACCGCAGGCGCTCCTCGATGCTGTGGAGGTCCCTCGGGGGACAATCGGAGCTCAGCACGATCTGCCTTTGGGACTCGTGGAGGGCGTTGAAGGTGTGGAAGAGCTCCTCTTGGGTGCCCTCCTTGCCCGACAGGAATTGCACGTCGTCCAGTAGGATCACGTCCGCCTTCCGGTAGCGGTCCCGGAACTCGTGCTGCTGGCGGTGGGTGATGGACGCGATCATCTCGTTCATGAAGCGTTCGGTGGAGAGGTAGCAGACCCTCAGTCCAGGGAAGGCCCGCCTCAACTCCGCCCCGATGGATTGCATGAGGTGAGTCTTTCCCAGGCCCACGCCGCCGTAGATGTACAGCGGGTTGTAAGACCGGGAGGGATTCTGGGCCACGGCCTGGCAGGCCGCGAAGGCGAAGCGGTTGGACGGCCCCACCACGAAGGTGTCGAACCGGTAGAGGGGGTTGAAGGGGGGCTCGGCCACGTCGGACCCGGAAGGGGACCTCGCGGCGGACTTGGCCGGCTTGGGAGGATCCGGCGCGGTGAGAACGAGGTCTTCGGCCGCGCCGTCCACGAAGGCGAACCGGAGTTCCGGGTGGCCCGCCTCCGCCGCCGCGTCCTCCAGGACCCCCCGGTAGTGGCTCTCGAGCCACTCGCGGAACAGGGGATTGGGGGTCTGGATCGTCACCGAAGTCTCATCGATCTTCAGGGGTTTGAGCGGCTTGAACCACGCGGAGAAGGCGCTCTCCGGCACCTTCCCCTTGACCTTCTCCAGAATCTGCGACCACAAGCGAACCGTCATGTTTTACACAGTCTTTTTCACAGGGTGTGGAAAATGGGCCCTCATCTCCGCGCCAGTATGCGACAGTTTTTCCTGGAAGGGAAGCCTGGAGGGATTGCTTCGAATCAGCCATGGAAATATCATGAAAATTCCAAGGGAGTCCAGTAGAGTCTCAGGATAGCGTGGGAAGGGAGGGCCAACGTGCCAGCCAGGGAGGGGAATCCGCAAAAGTCGCCCCGGAAGAGCCGTTCCCCCGCGGCCTATCCCTACCGTTGCGCCTCCATCGACGTGGGGTCCAACGCCATGCGCTTTCTGGCGGCCGAGTTCTCGGGCCCCGGTGAGTACCGGGTCCTGGAAGCGGGCCGGAACCCCGTCCGTCTCGGCCATGGGGTGTTTCTCGGCGGGAAACTGCACGGTCCCACGGCGGACCGCGCGGTGGAGGTCCTTTCGGAGTACCGGAGGAAGCTGGACGAACTGCGCATCGAGGACTATCGGGCCGTGGCCACAAGCGCCGTCCGCGAGAGCCAGAACGGAAAGGAATTCCTCCGGGAGGTCGAGGAGCGGGCGAGGATCCGCCTGGAGACCATCCACGGCTCCGAGGAGGCGCGGCTCATCTACCGCGCCGTGCGAAGCCGCGTGGACCTCTCGGGGCGCCGCTGGCTCCTGGTGGACCTCGGGGGGGGCAGCGTGGAGGTGACCCTGGCCGACCAGTCGGGGATCCTGTGGACCGAGTCCCACACCATGGGCGCGGTCCGCCTCCTCGAAGAATTGACGGGAGGGGCCGAAGATCCGGGGAGGTTCTTCTCCCTCGTGGGGGAATACGTCGGAACCCTGAAGACCAGCCGGGATCTGGGACCGGCGCCCCTGAGCATGGTGGCCACGGGGGGAAACATCGAAACCCTGGCCCAGATCGCCCTGGCCCCCCTGAATCCCCGCGGCGTGGCGCGCCTCGGTGTGGCAACACTGGAAAAGACCGTTCGGCACCTGTCCCGGCTCAGCTACCGGGAGCGCGTGGCCACCCTGGGGATCCGGGAAGACCGGGCGGACGTCATCCTCCCCGCGGCCCTGGTTTACCTGCGCCTGGCCCGTCTGGCGGGGGCCCGGGAGATCCGGGTGCCCTTCGTCGGGCTGAGGGAGGGCATCGCCCTGGACCTCGCCGATTCCCGCACGGGCCCCGCCCCCGGTCCCGCCCACCGGGAGAGGCAGGTGGAGGAGGCGGTCCTCCCGCTCGGGCGCAAGTATGCCTTCGACGAAGGCCACGGGCGCCAGGTGGCGGCCCTCGCTCTGTCCCTCTTCGACCAGACCGCCAAGGTGCACGGCCTGGGGGACTCGGAAAGGGCCCTCCTCCACGCCGCCGCCCTCCTCCACGACATCGGCTCGTTCGTGAGCTACACCCGCCACCACAAACACAGCCTGTACCTCATCTCCCAGAGCAACCTGGCGGGCTTCTCGGCCAGGGAGACCCTGCTGGTGGCGAACGTGGCCCGGTACCACAGGCGGAGCATGCCCAAACCCACCCACGAGGCCTTCTCCGCTCTCGATCGGAGGGAGCGGTTCACGGTGACGGCCCTGGCCTCCATTCTCCGCCTCGCCGACGCCCTGGACCGGGAACACCAGAGCCGGGTTCAGCGCGTGGAGGCCGAGACGGCGGATTCGGTCCTCCGCCTCCGCGTGGAAGGGACGGGGGATCTGCTCCTGGAAGGATGGTCCTTGAAGCGCAAGGCGGATCTCTTCACGCAGACCTTCGGCCTCCAGGTGGAGGTCGCCATCGCGGAGGGGGCTTCATGAACGAACGGCCCAAACCCGACTACCCCGGAAAGCTCGTGGCGGTGGAAGGCCTGGACGGGTCCGGCAAGTCCACTCAGATCTACCTCCTCCACCAGTGGCTGAAGGCCCGGGGATACCGCGTGTTCTTCTCGGAATGGAACTCCTCGGTGCTCGTCAAGGAGGCCACCCGCAAGGGGAAGAAGCGCCAGCTCCTCACCCCGACGACCTTCAGCCTGATCCACGCCACGGACTTCGCGGACCGGTACGAGCGCCAGATCCTCCCCCTGTTGCGAGGCGGCCACATCGTCCTTTGCGACCGGTACATGTTCACCTCCTTCGCCCGGGACGCGGTTCGGGGCTGCGATCCGGGGTGGCTGAGGCGGATGTACGGGTTCGCCACGCGCCCCGACATCACCTTCTTTTTCCGACTGCCCCTCGAGACGGCCCTCGGCCGCATCCTGGAGGGGCGTCCCAAGCTCAAGTACTTCGAGGCGGGCATGGACCTGGGCCTGAGCCCCGACCCCACCGAAAGCTTCAAGATCTTCCAGGGGAGGGTTCTCGACCAGTACATCGCCATGGTGGACGAGTTCAACTTCACCGAGGTGGACGCCACCCAGCCCGTTCACGCCCAGCAGCGGGCCATCCGGAAGATCCTCCAGGAACGGGTGGACCTGGCCTTCTTCCACAAGAGGTACGCCCAATGAGCCGCGGAAAGACCTTCTATCACCACCCGCCCGCCGGAGTGGACCCCCGGAAGCTCTCGGGATGGCTTCTGGTGATCGAGGGCGCCGACTCCTCGGGGCGGTCCACCCACGTGAACCTCCTATCCGAGTGGCTGGAGGAGCAGGGCTACGCCGTGGTCCAGGTGGGCCTCAAGCGGTCCACGCTCGTGGGGGCCGAGCTGGAGCTGGCCAAGCAGGGGAACGTCCTCAGCCCCCGGACCATGAGCCTCTTCTACGCCACGGACTTCTACGACCAGTTGGAGAACGTCATCATCCCGGCCTTGAGGGCGGGGTTCGTGGTGCTGGCCGACCGGTACATCTACACCCTCATGGTGCGCGACGTGGTGCGTGGCGCGGACCCGGAATGGCTCGCCTCCCTCTACGGTATGGCCCTCGTCCCCGACGCCGTCTTCTACCTGTCCGTGTCCATGAACACGCTGGTGGAGCGGACCTTCCAGGCGAGGACCCAGCTGGACTACTGGGAGTCGGGAATGGACTGCGGCCTCAGCCGGGACTGGTTCGAGAGCTTTCTGCTGTACCAGCGGAAAATCAGGAGGGAGTTCATCGCCCTCGGGAAACGGTACGGGTTCCGCACGGTGAACGGGAACCGGAGCATCCCGGCCCTGCACCGGGAACTCGTGTCCCTCACACGGGGGGTTCTGGAGAACCCCTCCTGACCGAGCCCGCGTCGCTCGTGGGAGAAGGGACCCGGGCCCACGGGCCGGGCAGGAAGGAGGACTCATGGAGACTCCGAAGACGAAGACCACCCGGAGGTCGTCGGCCGCCCGGGTGAAAAGGCGCCAAGGTCCACGAGGCGGGGAAGCGTCCGGAGCGGGCCGTCCCTCGGCGGCCGCCGATTTGGCCGGTGACGTGGCCCAGCTTCGGCTCCTCCTCCAGGAAGTCTCCGAGGCGGTCTTTTCCCGGCTCGAGGCGGAAGCCGCCGCCGTCCTTGCCGCCCTCGACGAGAAGGCGGTTCCCGGTGACGCCCCAGCCCTTCCGTCGGCGGAGCGGATCCGGGCTCTGCGGGACGTCGTGGCGGACCTCAAGGTCAAACCCAGGAAGGGGCGCGTCAAGGATCTCGGGCGCATCGAGGCGGTCCTGAAGGTGCTGGCGGCGCGCCTCCTGCCATGAGGGTCGCCTTTCTCTCGGACGTCCACGCCAACTTCCCGGCCCTCTGGAAGGCCCTCGAGGGAGCGCGCCGGCACGGGGCCGAAGACGTGGTGTGCGCGGGGGATCTCGTGGGCTTCGGTCCCCACCCCGTGGAGGTCGTCCGGCTCCTCATGGAGCGCCGCGTCCGGTGCGTTCAGGGGAACGTCGAGAGAAAGCTCCTGGACCTGCCCTCCTCCCCCAAACGCCTGAGGAAAAAGCTCGACAAGAAGGCCTCGGCGGCCCTGGCCTGGACGGCTCTGGCCCTGGGCGAGGAGGAGCGCCGGTTTCTGGAGGCCCTGCCCGAGCGCCTGGATCTCGACTTCGGCGGATGCTCGGTCCTCGTAGTCCACGGGAGCCCCCTTTCGGATACGGACTACGTCTACCCGAGCCTGACCCGCAGGGCCCTGGAAGCCAAACTCGGCCCCCTGCGCCCCGCGGTCCTCGTGTGCGGCCACTCCCACGTCCCCTTCACCCGGCTCCTGGGGGGAACCCGAGTGGTGAACTGCGGCTCCGTCGGCAAGCCGGTGGACGGCGATCCGAGGGGGGCGTACGCCCTGGTGGACTTTCTCGGGGGGCGGGCGGCCAGGGCGCGCATCGTCCGCTTCGCTTATCCCGCGGAGTCGGTGGCCCGCGACCTCGCCGAGCGCCGCGCCGCGGCGGCCCGCCCGGAGGAGTTCCTCTCGGGCCGGAAGCACTCCGATGGCTGATCCCCTTCCAGGCCCCGACGCGAGGGCCGGCGGAGCGGACCCGCCGGCATGCCCCGCCTTCCTCCTGCGGGGAGACGCCTTCTGGGAGCGCGCGCTGAGAGAGCTGAAGTCCGCCGGATACCTCCCCGGCCCGGCCGCGGAGACCCGCCTGGACCTCCTCTACCTGGATACGGTGGAAGGGCGTCTGGCCCGCGATGGATGGAGGCTGGTCCTTTGCGGGGAGGGAGGGCGGCTGGAAGTCCGGACCCAGGACCCCTCGGGGTCCGAGCCCGGCGGCGGCCTCCCCTTCAACGGAGACCCCCATGCGCCCGTGTTCGATGCGCGCGCCCTGACCCGGGAAGCCGAGATCCTCCTTCGGGCCGCCAAGAAACCCCTCGTCCCGGTCCTGAGGGTGAGGGTCCGGCGCCGGGAGGTGGAGATTCGCACGCCTGAGGGGGCGGCGGCGAGGCTCGTGATGGACCGCTTCCCAGCGCCCGGGCCCGACCGGAGGGGGGCCAGGGGCCACCTTTCCCTCCGGCTCCTTCCCGGAAGCGATCCCGCCGCGGGCCTCCACCTCCAGGTCTTGCTTCGGGACCGGGTGGGGCTGGCCGAGGCTCCCGGTGACCTCCTGACCACCGCCCTCCGCCTGGCGGGCCGGCCCGAGCCCGGCGCCCTTCCCCCTCCGGCCTCGCCCGTCCGATCGGAGGACGCTCTGGGGCTGGCCGCCCGCAAGATTGTGGCCCTCCAGACCCATCGCCTGGGCCTCCAGGTGCCCTGGGCCCTGCGCGACCTCCATCCCGAGTTCGTCCACGACGCCCGCGTGGCCACCCGCCGTCTTCGGACCGCCCTGCGCCTCCTGGCGCCGTATCTGGGGCCGCGCCGGGCCGAATCTCTGCGCCTCGAATTGGCATGGGCCGGGCGCCTGCTCGGACAGGTGCGGGACCTCGACGTGTTTCTGGAGGAGCTGCGAGCCATGGAGCGCAGGCTCCCGGAGGGGATGAGTCTGCCCCACGGGCTGGTGGACCGCCTCCTCCGGGATCGCTCCGAGGCCCTGGAGGCCATGGTCTCCGGCCTCTCGGGCCGGCGCTTCGCCGCCCTCCTGGACCGCCTCGGGCGCCTGGCCGCCTCGCCCGCGCCGAAGGGGCGTCCGGGAGCCCCGCCGCCGACGGCGGGCCGGGCGGCGCCCGTCCTTCTTCTCCGGGCCGAGAAGCAGGCGCGGAGAATGGGACGGGCCGTGGAGGCCGCCTCGCCCTCCGAGGCCCTCCACCGCCTGCGCATCCTCTTCAAGCGTTTGCGGTATACGGGGGAGTTCTTCGAAACCGTCCTCGGAGGGGCCATGGGGCCCTACCTCCGAGCCGTCGTCGCCCTCCAGGACACGCTGGGGGCCCACCAGGACGCGGTAGTCGGCGCGCGACGCCTGGTGGAGGCCGCCGAGGCTCCGGCGGCTCGGGGGGCGCCATCCGCCGATTTCCTGGCCGTGGGAGCGCTCCTCCAGCAGTTCGCCGCCTCGGCCCGCGAGCGCCGGGCCGAGTTCCCCGCGAGGTTCGCGGCCTTCGAGAAGGCCGTGCGGAAGCGGCGCGGCCGCGCCAAGGGGAAAACCGCGGAAACCTTCACCCGGCCGCCTGCGTAAGGGGAGGGCATGGGCGCGATTCTGAGGGTCGAGGGGGCGAAAGCCAGGTACGGAAAGCTGGAGGCCCTGCGGGGAGTCTCCTTCGAGGTGGAGGGGGGCGCCGTGGGGCTCCTCGGCCCCAACGGGGCCGGAAAGTCCACGCTGATCAAGGCGGTCCTCGGGCTTCTGCCCCTTGCCCAAGGCCGCATCTGGCTGATGGGAGAGGACGCCCGCAAGCTCGGCCCCGCCCTCCGCGACCGGGTCGGCTACGTTCCCGAGCGAGAGGGCACTC
This sequence comes from Acidobacteriota bacterium, assembly GCA_040752915.1. Taxonomy (NCBI): domain Bacteria; kingdom Pseudomonadati; phylum Acidobacteriota; species Acidobacteriota bacterium. Next base: position 3,352 of record JBFMHB010000056.1, on the reverse strand, counting down.
GCCCGGGGATGAGCGGCGTCGCGTGGGTGGCCTTTCTCGGCGAGATCTCCGGGCTTCCCCGGAGCGCGGCCGTGGAGCGGGCCCACGAAGTGCTCCAGTACGTGGGTCTAGGGGAGAGCCGTTATCGGAACGTGGAAACCTACTCCACGGGCATGCAGCAACGCCTGAAGCTGGCGGCGTCCCTGGTCCACGACCCGGCCCTGGTCCTCCTCGACGAGCCCACGGCGGGCATGGATCCCGTAGGGCGCGAGGAGATGCTGGACCTCTGCGGGGATCTCGTGCGCCAGGGGAAGACCTTGCTCCTTTCGACCCACATCCTGAAGGACGTGGAGGCCGTCTGCTCCCGCGTGGTCATCCTCAACCGGGGCGAGATGCTCACCTACGCGACCGTGGAGGACTGGACCCGGAGCGAGGCCCAGCACTTCCTGGTCCAGTGGGAGGGCGAAAAAGAGGCCTTCGAGGCGGCCTGCCGGAAGGCCGGCGTGGCCGTCTCCGACGGCCACCGGGGCCTGTACCGGGTGGTCCTCCCCTCGGGGGAGAGCCTGAAGGTCATCTTCGGCCTGGCCCTGGAGGCGGGAGGCACCGTCACCCGGCTCGTGAGGGAGTCCACGTCCCTCGAAACGCTCTTCTTGAAGGCGCTCGAACAGAACGGAGGCGGCGATGCCCGTGTTTGAGCAGGGCTACGCGCCCTACGACGGCCCCCGCCGGCCCCTCTCCAAGCGATGGTGGCCCGTGTTCCGGGAGGAGGTCCAGCCGTACCTCCGCAAGCGGCGCTTCCTCTTCCTCCTGATCCTCGCCCTCCTGCCCTGGGCCTGGGGGATCCTGCTGACCTTCTTCCACACCCAGCTCGGGGACTCGGAGAACGTTAAGGCCTTCATCGCGGAGCTGCCCAAGGTGGACGAGTCCCTCGTGGCCGTCCTCCTCGGCAACTTCTACAACCTCTTCCTCCTCACCATCGTCTCCATCTGGGTGGGCTCGGGCCTGGTGGCGAGGGACCGGCGCGACGGGACCCTGGCCGTCTTCCTCGGCCGGGCCCTCGGCCCCCTCCAGTACCTCTGGGCCAAGGGCGCCGCCCTGGGCTTCTTCCTCCTGGTCTTCTCGCTCCTTCCCGTCCTGGTCCTGGTCATCTTCCAGGTGGGCCTCACGGGGGAGCCCGCGTGGCTGTGGGAGCACGCCCGCGTCCTGTGGGGATCGGCCCTCTTCACCCTCCTGGGCCCCTTCACCCTCGTCCTCTTCCTCCTCGCCCTCTCCTCCATGGGCCGCAGCCCGAGGCTCGTGGGACTGACCTTCTTCGGCATCGTCTTTTTGGGCCCGGCGGCCTGCGGGATCCTCTACGCCATCACGCGGAGCCCCCTGGTCTGGTTCCCGTCGATCTTCACCCAGCTCAAGGCTCTCGCCGAGCTGTGCCTGGGGGCGGAAGTCCATCCCGGCGAGCCCGGCCTCATCCTTCCCCCCGCCGCCACGCTCTGCTTCTTCGCCCTCCTGGCCGCCTCGAGCGTCCTGGTCCTCGCGGCCCGCTTCCGGGGCCGGGCGGTGCTCAAATGATCCGCGTGCAGAACGCCTCGCGCTGGTACGGCCTCGTGGTGGGGATCAACCGGGTTTCCCTGGACCTGGAGCCCGGCGTCACGGGGCTCCTGGGCGTGAACGGCGCCGGAAAGAGCACCCTCCTCAACCTCATGGCGGGCCTCCTCCAGCCCACCGCGGGGTCGGTCACCCTCGGCGGCGAGCCCATCTTCGCGAACCCCGGCGCCCTGACGCGCATCGGCTACTGCCCGGGGGCGGACCGCTTCTGGGAGGACATGACGGGCCTGGAATTCGTCGCCTTCCTGGGGCGCCTGTCGGGCCTGAGCCCTGCCGCGGCGACGGAGCGCGCCGGGAGGGCCCTCCAGGAGGTGGCCCTCGGGGACGAGGGCGGGAAGAAGATCCGGGCCATGAGCAAGGGCATGCGCCAGAAGGTGAAGATGGCCCAGGCGCTGGTCCACGATCCGCAGATCCTCCTGCTCGACGAGCCCCTCAACGGCATGGACCCGCCGAGCCGCGCCCATGCCATCGCCGCCATCAAGCGGTGGGGGGAGGAGGGGCGCTGCGTCCTGGTCTCGTCCCACCTCCTCCACGAGGTGGAGGCCATGACGAGCCGCATCCTCCTGCTCCACTACGGGCGCGTCCTGGCTTCGGGCGAGGTCCCCCAAGTGCGGGAGGCCATCGCGAGCCGTCCCCTGAAGGTCTTCCTGAGGTGCGCCGACGCCCGAGCCCTCGCCTCGGTGCTCATCGCCTGGCCCACGGTGGCCTCGGTCACCTTCGCGGGCGACGGGCGCAACCTCACGGTGGAGGTCTCCGACGCCTCGGACTTCCGGGCGCGCCTGGGCGCCCTCCTGGCGGAACGGGAGGTGGGGCTGGAAATCCTCAACCCCCTCGACGACAACCTGGCGGCGGTCTTCTCCTACCTGGTGGCCTGACATGGACAGTGCGACGCGCGCCCTCTTCGCCTTCACCGCCCGCCGGATGGCCCTCTCCGTGAAGGGCCTCCTCTTCGGCCTCATGGCCGTCTTTCCCTGGGGTGTGACCCTCCTCCTGCGCCTCCTCGTGGCCAAGGGGATCCCCGTGCCCCTGGGGGGCATCACCCTCTACGGGATGGTGGTCTTCCTCTACGTCTGCGGCTTCCTGCTCCCCCTCTCCACCCTCTTCTTCGGCGTGGGCCTCATCGCCGACGAGCGCGAGGGCGGGACCCTGCCCTACCTCTTCGGACGGCCCGTGCCCAGGGCCCGCCTCTTCCTCGTGCGCTACGCGGCCATGTCCACCGTCATCGTGGCGGGCTGTTGGGCCTCCGTCCTGGGGACGTACGTGCTGGGGGTTTCGGAAGCCGGCGCCGGCGCCCTGGGAAGAGAGGCCGGGACGCTCCTTCTGGATCTGGGCGTGGTGGGCCTGGGGGCCCTCGTCTACGGGGCCCTGTTCGCCTTCCTGGGCCTTTCTCTCAAGCGCCCCCTCTTCGCGGGACTGCTCATCGGCTTCGGCTGGGAGAACGCGGTGGCCTACATCCCCGGCTTCCTCAAGCGGCTGACGGTGCTCTTCCACCTCCACACCCTCCTGCCCCACGGGGGCGGGCCCACGGGGATCATCCAGCAGATGCTCTCCTCCACCGAGAGCCAGACCGCCGCCCTGCTCTTCCTGATCTTCTACGGGGTGCTCTTCGTCGGCCTCGCCTGCCTCGTCATCCGCCGCATCGAGGCCGCCTCCGCTCAGGAGGCCGACGCCTGAGGCGAGCGGTTTCGACGCCTGCGGGGCGTGCCCGACGTCAGCATTGACGGAAGAGGACGACGGCCGGGCTTCTGACATCAGCGGACGCCCAGAGTGT
>JBFMHB010000055.1 GCA_040752915.1 Acidobacteriota bacterium | reverse complement strand
TGCGCCGCGAGGAAGGGCCGGGCCTTCGATGGGCCGCGGCGGTGGCGGGCTCGGTCTGGCTCCTCCTCGGCCTGGCCGTCTCGCCGCCCTCCCCGGCCCTCGCCGAGGCGCGCCACTGGGTTCCCCTGGCGGGGCCCACGCCGGCGCAGAGCGCCTCCTTTCTGGTCCTCGGGGCGGCGGGGCTCCTCCTCCTCGCGCTTCCGCGCTCCTGGGTCTCGGGCGCCGTTCGAGCAGGCCTCGTGGGCGCGGCGCTTCTGGCTCCGGTGCTCTCCTACCACGAAGCCTTCGACGTGTACTGGAACCGTTCCGATCCCCGTCCCTCGAGCGTGGTTCAAGAGGCGGCCTCCCTCGGACGCGTGTGGCTTCCCCACTTCGGGAAGTGGAAGTCCTTCCCTCCCAATCTCGGCTCGGCCTTCGGCGTTCGGGACGTCCGCCTCTGCGACCCCTTCGTTCCCCGGCGCCTGGCGGCTCTGAAGTGGCCCCGGGAGGCCCATCAGGACCTCTTCGAATCGTGGGACTTCGAAAAGGCCCGATGGGTGGGCGTGGCGGCGGTGCTTCGCCTGGACCCGGCCACCCAAGGAGCGGCACCGGGGATGTCCGTCGTGCCGATTCCCGGCGGCGGGCGGGTCCGATTCGCCCACAGGGCCGCCGCCGCCTCCTCCGCCGAGGAAGCCCTCGCCGCCGCCCGGAGACCGGATCGGCCAGAGGGAACCGTCTTCCTCGAGGGCATGACCGGCGAAGCGCTCCGATCGGGCGATCCTCCCGTGAGGGAGGAGGCGCCGATCCGCCTCGAAAAGGAGACGGCCCTCACCCAGCGGTGGACCGTGGAGGCGCCCCGATCCGGGTGGCTGGTGGTGAGGGACCTCTACTGGCCCGGGTGGCGGGCCACGGTGGACGGGGAGCCCTCCCCGGTTCGGGCCGCCGACGGGCTCTTCCGGGCCGTGGCGATTCCCGGAAAGGGTGCGCACACAGTGGAATTCCGCTATCGCCCCGGTTTCTTCTTCTTGGGCGTCCTGGTGTCCCTGGGTACGGTCCTCGCCCTGGTCTGGATGGATCGGGCGAAGGGCCCGCGACGGGAGATTTGAAGGATGAGGATTCTACGCGTTTTTGACGTATTATCCGAAATCCGGATCGGACGGCTTTGGCTCAAGGGCGTCCTCCTGGCCGGGGGCGCGCTACTGCTGGCCCTCGCCTTCCTCCTGCCCCTGGTGAGTCCCGTGGTCACGCCGCCCAAATGGGACGAGTACATCATCGTCTACGACGCCCAGAGGGTTCTCGATGGGCAGGTCCCCTACCGGGACTTCTTCAATTTCATCCCGCCGGGGACCTTCCACGCCCTCCGTTGGGTCTTCGAGGTCTTCGGAGGCGCCTCCATCACCGCCGCTCGTTACGCCTCCCTGGTGCTGGTGCTCCTGAATGCCTCGCTCTTGGCGGCGGCCCTCCGGAGGGCGGGCTGGAGCTTGCCTCAAGCCCTCCTCCTAGCCCTCCTTTACCCCGTGGGTCTCTACCCCTTCTGGCCCATCGCGTCCCACCACTGGCTGGTTCACCTCTTCTGCTTTGGATTCCTGTTGGCCGCGGCGGGAAAGAAGCCCGGGACGGGACTCGGGCGGGCCGTCCTTCTCGGGCTGGCGTCGGGGTTCGCGGGGTGCATTCTCCAGACCGAGGCCGTGTACCTCTGCGCCGCGGGAGGGGTTCTCCTGCTCCTGGAGGATGGGGAGGCGCACCGTTCGCAGCGGCTGGCCGCCTTCGGGCTGGGGCTCCTTCCCCCCATCGCCCTGACCCTCGGCCCGCTCGCCCTCCATGGGGCGGGGATGGACTTCGTCCGTGACGTCGTTCTTTGGCCGGCCCGGAACTACAGCCGGCCCGGGAGCGACAACGCCCGCCTACTCCTGGAGGACCTTCCGATTCGTCTGGAGTCCATGTGGACCTCGGGGCTCGATCCCCGGAGCGGGCTTCCGGGCCCCTTCGTGGCGGTCTCGGGAACCCTCTTCTACCTCCTGCTCCTTGGGGCGGCGGGGGTGCTCCTCGCCTCGGCCGGGCTCGTTCTCTGGAAGACCCTTCGCCACAGGCGGGCGCCCGCGCCCATGGCCCTGGCGGCCTGTCTGGCGACCTTCCTGGCCTTCGGACTGTACCTGAAGGGGCGCCCGGACTGGCTTCGGATGATCTACCTCCTGCCCCTTCTCGGAGGGGTCTGGCTCCTGGCGGCGGGCCGAGCGGGCGAGGGAGAGGCCTGGAACCGCCGGATCGTGGTCGGGTGGGCGGCCCTCGCCCTCCTGTCGGGCGCGGTCTTTCAAGGGCGTTGGGTCTGGTACCACCGGGTGGAGGCGTGGGAGCTGAAGGACGCCGACCGGCCCATACGGGAGAGCCCCGTGAATCGCTGGCTTCGATCCGAGGCGAACCTGCGCCCCGGAGACCGAATCGCCGCCTTTCCCGAAGGGGGGGAGGTGTACCTGTACACCTTCCCCGCGGCGGTGCGCTTCACCTTCTTCACGCCCCTTTCGGAGGGTTACCACGACGCGTCGGACCACGAGCGGGCGGCCCAGGAGATGGAGAAGGCCGACTGCGCCATGGTCCTCTTGACCCAGGAGATGGAGAAGGATTACCTCGATCCGTCTTCGGCCGTGGGCCGCCTCCTTCGGACCCGGTATGTCCGGGAGGGAGCGGTGGCCGGCGCCGTCGTGTACCGGCCAAAGCGAGACTGATCGGGTCCCGACCCTTGCGGCCTGGAAACGGACTCCCACTCGATCCCACCCCGTCTGAGAAGGCGGCCCGAGCCACGATTTGCAGGGCGCGGCGCGAAAGCGGCATCGAGGTGGGGCTGGGTGGACAGCAGGGGCAAAGCCGCGGCCCGGCTTGCGTTTTCACTGGGCGCGGAGGGCTTTGCCCACCCGAGCGCTGGACGGGAAGGGGCGCCCCCTTCCCCTCCCGGACAGCAAAAGGCCCCCGTTGCCGGGGGCCTTTCGCGGAAGGAAATTGTGTCCAGGATCAGTCGCACTTCTTCTGCTTGCCTTCGGGCTTCATGACGAATGCGTCGTTGACCCAGACGATGTCGTTCTCGAAGCAGTTCGTGTTCAGCACGGACAGGTTGATGACGGTGGTCCAGGCCGAGCCGTCCTCGGTCGTGTCCTTGCCGAGGGAGCGCACGCCGAAGTCCACGCCGGTGGCGGGAGCGGCGTACTCGTAGGTCTTGTTCCAGGGGTCCGGGGTGGGGATGACTTTGATGTAGTCGGGAGCGAGGTCGGCGTTGACGCCGCCCGTGGCATTGGCGACGACGGCGAAGGCGCCGTTGCCGATGGGATAGATCTGGGCGTCGGTCGCGTAGGACTGGGCCGCCGTGGCGATGGAGCGGACCTCACCCATGGCCCTCTTCTGCTTGGCGCGCTGGATGGCCGAGAGCAGGTTCGGGATGGCGATGGCGGCGATGATTCCGATGATGGCCACGACGATGAGCAGCTCGATGAGGGTGAAACCTTTCTGGTTCTTCAATGGACACCTCCTTTCCGGCATTCCATGTTTGCAATCGTAATGCCAACATATAGTCCTTGATTTTCCAGGTGTCAAGCCCCCTTGGATGCCCGCCGTTGTCTGGGAGGGGTGACGGCCGTTGTCACCTTGCCCCGCGATCAGGTGGCCGCCTTCCGGGCCAGGACGTTCCAGGAGTTCCGATTGTGCCAGCGGAACCGCACCTCCTCGGCCGCCAGGGCGCCGAACCAACCGTCCAGGGTCGGACGCGACAGGTACAGGGCGATGGGGGGGCAAAGGTGGTCCAGGACGATGTGCTCCACCTCCCGGAGGGGGAAGCGGGAGATGTAGCCGAGATAGGCCGAGTAGGGGAGCCAGGAAAGGGTCCGCGCGCCCCGCCCCGTGGCCGGGCCGTACAGGAGTTTGAGGGTCCCGTAGAGCACGGCCGTGAGGGGGAGCAGGAGGGGCCTCAGGACCTTGGTGGGGATCCGGGAGGTGACGCCCTTTCGGATCGGGTCCACGAGGTGGACGATCCAGCCGTTTCCCTCCCGGGCGTACACCCAGAGGCAAAGCGTTCCCCCGGGACGAAGAACCCGCCAGAGCTCGCGCAGGCCCGCTTCGGGGTCCCTCAGATGGTGGAGGACGCCCAGGCAGACCACCACGTCCACGGAGGCGTCGGGAAGCGGGAGGCGATGGATGTCCCCCCGCAGGCAGGAAACCGTCGGAAAGGCCTTGGTGTACTCGGCGGCGAGAAAGACGGCCTCCGAGAGGTCCAGGGCGAACAGGCGCCGAACGCCGTATCCCGCCAGGTGAAAGGAATGGCGCCCCTTCCCGCAACCGGCCTCCAGGACCGTCTTGTCCCGAAAGGCGCCGGCGTCGAGGGGGGCGATCCAGTCCAGAAACTGCCGCTCCTGATAGGGGGCCAGATATTCGTGGGAGGTCCACGAGGCGCCGAACTGGTCCACGGTCTCCCGGGTCTCCAGGGCCGTTTCCTTGGGGGCCAGGTCGAGAACCCCCTTGAGGAGGGGAAAGCGGCGCCCGCATGCGGCGCAGAGGATCTCCTCGGGCGCGTCGCCGGCTTGGAGGGGCGCGGGCGGTCCGCAATCGGGGCAGCAGAGCGTTTCAGGGGGCGGAAGGGCCATGATCGTTCCTTTCGAGGATCACGCCGTAGGGGGTGTCGCTCAGGAAGCGGTACTCCTCGTTCAGAAGGGTCGCGAGGGGAGAGGGCTCCTCACGGAAGGAAGCCGCCTCCTCGCGCCTCAGGACGATGTAGCGGACCCGCTGCTCCCGCGCGAAGGCGGCCAGCACCTCGTACTCCCACTGGGAATTGTACCGCGCCGACGGGGGGAGCACCCAATCCATGGGCGGAGGGACGGGCGCCCAGTAGAAGTAGAGCGTACTCCCGTCCCGAGCGAGGTACAGGACCGGCAGGTTCCCGTCGCGGACGCCGGGGAGCGCGTCCACGAGGGCGGGAACGCTGTATTTCTTGAGCATGCCGTCCACGGCCCATACGTCCAGGGCGTTGGGCGGGGCGGAGACCCACGCGAGGGGCCACCGCAGAAGCCCCACGGCGAGGACGGCGCCCAGCCAGATCTGGAGGAGGAGGGGGCGCAGGCGCTCTTCCTTCCAGTCCACGGCGGCGGCCACGAACAGGAAGAGGATCGGGCTGAGGAAGACGAGGTGGGTCCAGTCCGGACGGCCCTTGAGGAAAAGGACGAAGGTGAGGGCCAGGGCCGCCGAGGTGTGGGCCCAGCGGCGCGTCAGGGAGCCCAATCTCCACCCGGGGGCGAGGGCCGGCCAGATCAGAGCCAGGAGGGGAAAGGCCATGGCCACGGCCAGCGTCAGCAGGGGGGCGGCGGCGGAGGGGGTCCACGCCTCGGGAACGGCGTGGCGCACGGTCCGTTCCATGAACTCGAAGGGATTGATGTCGTTGAAGCCGCCGGGCTGTTTGTAAAAGCGGGCGGGCCACTGCACCAGGTCGAACCAGGCCCACCGCAGGGCGCCCGACAGGGCGAGGAGCCCCCCGAAGAGACCGAGGGGCAGGGCGATGCCTCCCAGGGCGGCGGCGAGGGACCTCGCCCGGTCCCGCCCGGGAGCCCCGGAGGTCAGGAGTCTGAGGGAAAGAACGGCCGAGAAAAGCGCGCCGTCGGTTTGCAGGCAAAGGCCCGAGAGCCCGCAGAGGGCGCCCGCGACCGCCGCCCGGCGCCGGGACACATCGCCCTCTCGGCAAAGGAAGAGGGCCAGGAGCCCGAACCCCAGGGCGAACCAGTGGTGGCTCGGGAGGGGCCAGAAGGGGAAGAACACAGAGGGGAAGGAGAGGGCTCCGAGGAAAGCCCAGCGCGGCGGCATGGCGGCCCGCAGGAGGAGTCCGTACTGGGTGAGGGCGATGAGGAGGATCCAGGCCAGGGTGAGGAGGCGGAGGGCGCCGAGGGATGCGCCCGCGACCTTGAAGAAGGCGCCGAGGCCGTAGAGGGTGAGGGGGGGAAGGATGGTGAAGAAGTCGGCGTAGGGCACGCGACCGAGGGAGACCTGCTTGGCGGCCCAGGCCAGCGTCGTCTCGTCGGCCTGGACCGGGTAGTAGCCGGCCGAGAGGGCCGTCTCCAGGATCAGGAAGGAGGCGAGAAGGAGCAGGGCCCCCAGGAGCAAGGGCTCGCGCGGCCGGCTCATTTCTGCCCCTCCAGCTCCGCCAGGGCCTTGTCCAACACGTCCCGGCGGCGGAAGTAGGGGTCCTCCGCGATTTTCCGGAGGATGTCGGCCCGAAGGGCTTCGGGGTCCAGCTCTCCCCGTTTCGCCTCCCGCATCAGGTGCGGGAGATCGTCGGGCCGTAGCACGCGGTACTCGAAGCGGGCGATCAGAGCCTCGAAGCGGGGGATCCGTTTCAAGAGGACCATCCCGTAGTTTCCGAAGTGCACGAGGGCCCACTCCTCTTGAGGGAAAAGAAGGGCCGTGGGGCCCCGCAAAGGGCTGCCCCGCACGCCCGCCCGCTCCTTCAGCAGGAAGCCGGGGTGCGGGTAGAGGATCACCTCGAAGGGGTACCGGGCCAGGAAATCCCGGTACCCGGCGAGGGTGTTGTGGGCCTTCCAGTAGGCTTGGAGATCCGCGGCGAAGGGGTAGTAGCGGCCGTCCATGAAGATCCGGCACCGGGGGGCGATGGCCCAGTCCAGGTAGCCACCCGCCACGTACTCGTTGAACAGGTTGCCGGTGACGCCGTGCTGGTTGAGGAACTTCACTTCCTGGACCGGGTACTTCTCCGAGAGGTTCCACTCCGAGGGCATGGCCCCCGCGAAAAAGACCGCCGCGCACAGGACCGAGGCGAAGGCCGCCGACCAGGCCCACCGCTCCAGGGCCGGCCTGCGGAGAAGGCGCCTCAGGCCGCCGGCTCCCCAGGGGGCCAGCGCGATCACCGTGAAGGCGGCGTAGCGGGCCCAGTACCATCCGAGAAAGACCTGGGAGGCGGCGGGGAGGACGACGGACCACCTCGCCTCCCGCCACCGGGCCAGGAGCGAACCGAGGACCAGGAGGCACGCCAGGAGAAAGAGCGCCCCGTAGCCCTTGAAGGGCGTTCGGCCCCACTCCTGGATCTGGACCAGGGTTTCGTCGGCGAACCCGATGAGGGACTTGATGGGGAACCAGGGGATGCGCCAGGTGTATGGATTCAGGAAAAGGGCCAGGGTGGGGGCCAGCCCCGTCCAGGCGAGACCGCCGAAGTACCTCCACGTGAGGGTGCGCTCCCGCGCGGCGTCGAAGACCTCCCCGGCAAGCCGGGCGCCCAGAAGGGCCATTCCGTACGCCCACCCTCCGTGGAACTGGGTCCAGGCCCAGATGAGGGCCGTCGCCGTGATCCAGAATCGGCCCGCCTCGGGGGGAGCGGGGCGCCAGCGCAGGAGGGCCTCCACGAGAAGGGCCATGAACAGGAGAGAGAAGAGGTCCGGCCGGAACCGGATCCGGCCCTGGTACGCCAGCATCATGGGAAGGAGATACAGGGCGAAGTGGGCGGCGTTACCCCCCTGGAGGCGGACGGTCCGGTACACGAGGAGGAGGACCAAGGCGCCGAAGAGAGCCGTGAGAAGGCTGAGGCCCCGGTCCCCCAGGGCCTTCCAGAGGGGGTACGCGAGGGCGTGGAAGGCCCACTCCGTGTCCTCCCATTCGGTGCCGTAGGCGGTGAAGGAGAAGGTCTCGGTGTGGACGAGGCGCCCCGTCTCCCAGATCTCGCGGCCCACCGCAAGGTGCCAGAAGGTGTCGGGGTCCCACAGGGGCTGGTAGCAGGCCACCGCGGCCATGACGAGAACGGCCGCCAGAAGGACGTACTCTCGCCCTCGGGATCCCTCCAAGGGAGGGAGGGGAGGGAGCACCCTCTGGAGAAGCAACGGCCGGGACCTCGGGGACCCTCCCGCGATCATCTCTCCCCCTTACTCGGTCCGCCGGTCATGGGGCCAAACCCTCCAGGGCGTAGACCGCGTAGGCGCCGTCCTCGTAGGCCACCTTGGCGCGTCGCGTGAGACACTCGCCGAGCGCCTGGGCGGCGGCTTTCGGCAGGAGGAGCAGGTACTCCCTTTCGATCATGGTGGGGTCGGGTCCCGGCTGGCCTTCCAGGCGGACGCGAGACTTGTGGACCAGGACGTGGGTGATCCCCTCCGAGCGCAGGCCCCGGTAAAGAGAATCCCCGTCGCGGAACCCGCCGAGGTAGGCCGCCACCCTGGGTCCATCCAGATTCCCCGCCGCCGACCAGGGCCTCTCCAGGTAAAAAGGCCGGTTCTCCCCCAGGAGGAGCACCCTCCCCCCGGGAGGCAGGTTCGCGTTGATCCAATCGTAGGGGGCCATGAAGTTCCGCGTCCGGTGCAGGTAGTCCAGGGGGCTTTCAGCGCCCACCAGGACGTTCAGGGGCTCGTAGGAGGAGCCCAGGACGTAGGCGGAAAGCACGCCCTGGCCGAGGAGGAGGAGGCCGGCGAGGGCCGCTCCCGCCGTTCGAAGGAACACGCCCGCGCCCCTCCACGCCTCCGAAAGAACCGCGGCCCCCAGGAGCGCCAGGGGGAGCAGGGCCGGGGCCATGAGCCGGGAGCTGGGGGCCATCGCGAGGTAGAAGGCCAGCTGGGAGGCACCCACCCAGAAAAGGGCCAGGCGGATGCGGCCGCCCCTCCACAGCGCAAGGGGCGAGAGAAGGACGAGAAGTGGGAGGGCGGCGCCCAGGGAGTCGTCGACGATGCCGGGGTGGAAAATGTCCCAGCCTCGCAAAAGTTCGCCAAGGCCTCCGAAGGCCGAGCGGTAGTTCGCCACGGCGGGCGCGTCGGGCAGGAGAAAGGGGGCCACGGGCGAGCCGGTCCAAATGAGGTTTCGCAGGTAGTAGAAAGAGCCCCAGAAGAAGACGGCGGCGGCGCACACGGCCGCCGCCGGCCAGGGCCTTCGGAATCGGCGGAGGTTCCAGAGGAGGACGGGAACCAGGGCCAGCGCCCAGGGAAGGGCCGTGTACTTCACGGACAGGGCCGCGCCCAGCGCCAGGGCGAAAGTGGATGCGTCCGTGGAGGTCGGCTCGTCGTGTCTTCGGCACCCGGCCTCCACGGCGAGGAGCAGGAGGCCGATGAGGGGCCATTCGGCCCAGCACCACCCTGCCGGGAGGAGGAGGGCCGGCGTCCAGGCCGCCGCGACGGCCGCCGGAGTCCCGGCTCCGGGGCGCACCCGATCGGCCAGCCGGGCGAGCACCCGAAGGGAGAGGAGAAACAGGGCCGCGTGGACGACCTTGGCCGCCGATCCCCCCGCGAGGACCAGAGCGGCGAGGTCCGCCATCCCCAGGGCGGCCGGGAAGTAGCTGTTCGAGTTGAGGGGCATCTCCACCATCCCCCCCGCCAGGAGGTACGCCTTCGGAACCGCGAGCTTGTAGACGAGTTCGTCCGGGGAGTTGACGGGGGCGAGGGCGGCGGAGAGGGCCAGGAGGAGGGGGGGGCCGAACAGGAGAATCCAAAGGGGCGTCAAGCTTCGGACCCTCTCGCCGAGCTTGGAGAGTCCTCGGAGGAGAAAGGGACCGCGCGCGAGAAGCACGGCGGCGTCGGCGACCAGGGTGAACACGGCGGCCGAGGGCCCGAGCGGGAGGGGAGATAGGGCCACCAGGGCGAGAATCAGGCCGTAAGAGGGCACCCCGATGAGCAGGCAATCCACGAACGAGAGGTCCGGGGCCTCCCCGCGCGGGAGCCCGGCCCAGGCGAAAACCCGCCTGGCTGTGGCCACGGAGGCCTCTCCCGCCCCGAAGGCGGCCAGAAGAACCGCCGCCGCGCCCAGAAGGGCGGTCCCGTGACGGAGGAGGAGGGGCCCGAGGGGGGTGAAGCGAGAAAAGAAGACCCATCCTAGCAAGAGACCGAGGAGGAGGGCGGCTCCAAGCACAAAGGCGCGTCCAAGGCCCTGGCCGGAAGGTCCGCCCGGTCCGTTGGGCTTCCCGCCGCCCGTCACAAGGGCCTCCCGCGGCCGTTCCACCAGTGGAGGAAGCAGAGGAGGGTCCAGAGCGGCTTCCTGTGGTCCGCGCGCCGGGCGAGGTGCTCGTTCCACAGGCGCCGCGCCTCGGCCGCCACGAGGAAGGGCGCCGAGCCCAGGATGTTCTCCGAGAGCAGTTCCTCGGCCAGCGGCTTCAGCGGCCCCGTGAGCCAGCGGGCCATGGGGATTCCGAAACCCTTCTTGGGGCGGTCGAAGTGGCCGGTGGGGAAGTCCCCATCGAAGGCGGCCCGGAGGGCCACCTTTCCGCGGGTGCCCTTCAGTTTCCAGGCGGGCGGCAGGGAAAAGGCCAGGCGGACCACGTCAGGGTCCAGGAGGGGCACGCGGGCCTCGAGGGAGGCCATCATGCTCGCCCGGTCCACCTTGGCCAGGATGTCCTCAAGAAGGTACGTGTGGAGGTCCAGCCACTGGCTCGAAGTGGCCGGGTCGGACGCGGGCGGCGCGGGGATCCAGGACCACGCTTCCAAGGAGTGCACGACGGGTGCACCGAGCAGGCGCTCCAGGCCCTCCGGCGTCCACGCGCCCATCCAGAGGTGGTGCCTCAGGGGCATGGGGTGCTCGGCCCCGTCGCGGAACTTCCTGAGCTTGTAGGGGAAGGTGAGGTTGGCGTGGGAAACCGGAAGGACCCGGTCCGCGGCGTGAAGGACCGCCGTCCGGAGGAACCGGGGGACGGTCCGGTAGGCGCGGTGGCCCCGGTGGACCCAGTAGGTGGGATACCCGGCGAAAAGTTCGTCTCCGCCGTCTCCGCCCAGGGCCACCGTCACGCGCTCCCGGGCGAAGCGCGAGAGGAGGGCCGTAGGAAAGAGGGAGGGGTCAGCGAGGGGCTCGTCCTGGCGGCCGAGGACCCGGGGGACTTCGTCGAGGAGCTCCCTCTCCGAGAAGAGGTGCTCGTGGTGGGAGCATCCGAGGTGGTCGGCCACGCGCCGGGCGTGGGCGCTCTCGTCGAAGGACGGGTCTTCAAAGCCGATGGAGAAGGACTCGACGCGCCCTCCGGCGGCCGCCATGGCCGCCGTCACGATGCTGGAGTCCACCCCGCCGCTGAGGAAGACGCCCAGCGGGACATCGGAGATGAGTTGTCCCTTCACGCTCCGCAGGACCGCATCCCGCACGCGGGCGACGGCCTCGTCGAAATCGGTGGGGGGCGGGGGGATCTTCCATTCCCAGTAGGGTTCCGTGCGAACGCCGCGCTCGTCCGCCCAGAGGAGCCAGCCGGGGAGGAGCTTTCGAACCCCGCGGAGGATGGAAAGCGGCGCGGGCACGTACTCCAGGGTCAGGTAGAGCGAAAGGGCCTCCATGTCAAGCCCGCCCGGGCAGGCGGGATGGGCCTCCAGGGCCTTGACCTCGGATCCGAAGAGGAGTCCGTCCTCCGAGCGGGCATAGTACAGGGGTTTGACGCCCAGGGGATCGCGGCAGAGAAGGAGCCCGCGCTTCGCGCGGTCGTAGAGCGCGAAGGCGAAGATCCCGTTCAAACGCGAGGCGAAGCGGGGCCCCTCCTCCTCGTAAAGGTGGACGAGGACCTCCGTGTCGGATCGGGTGGAGAAGCGGTGGCCTCTGGACTCGAGGTCCTCCCTCAGGGCCAGGTAATTGTAGATCTCCCCGTTGTAGACCACGGCCACCGAGCGGCCCTCGTTGAACAGCGGCTGGGCGCCCGTTTCGAGGTCGAGGATGGCCAGCCGGCGGTGGCCCAGCCCCGCACCGCCCTCGAGGAAGTACCCCTCCCCGTCGGGCCCCCGGTGGGCCAGGGTCTCCGTCATGCACTTCAGGAGGTCGCGGTCGGCGCGTCCCGGTCCGAGGAACCCGGCGATTCCGCACATGGCGACTCCAGCACCCGGGAGATCACGTACGGGGTGCTCTTCAGGCTGGCGAAGTAGATGCGGATGAGCAGTTCCCCCAGAAGCCCCATCATGACGAGTTGGAGGCCCACGAGGGCGGAGAAGATGGCGATGAGGAAGACCGGGTTCCGGTGAACCCACACGTCCGCCGCGATCTTCTCCCAGAGGGTGAAGAGGAAGAGGAGGCCGGACAGGAAGAGGAGGGCGAAGCCGGTGCCCCCGAAGGCGTAGATGGGCTTGGTCAGGAAGGAACCCATGAACTTGATGGTCAGGAGGTCGAGGATGACCTTGAGGGTGCGGCCCAGGCCGTACTTGCTCTTTCCCGTTGCCCTGGGGTGGTGGGCCACCTCCACCTCGGCCACCCTCGCCCCCTGCCAGGAGGCCAGGACGGGGATGAAGCGGTGCATCTCCCCGATGAGGTGGGTGGGCTGGAGGACCTCCCGCCGGTAGGCCTTGAGCGTGCACCCGTAATCGTGGAGGTGGACGCCCGAAATGAGGGAGATGATCCGGTTGGCCAGCTTGGAGGGCAGGATGCGCGTGAGGAAGGGGTCCTGGCGATGGCGCCGCCATCCGCTGGCCACATCGTAGCCCTCGTCCAGTTTGGCGAGGAGGCGGGGGATGTCGCCGGGGTCGTTCTGTAGGTCTCCGTCCAGGGGGATGAGGGTGGCGGCGCGCGCGTGCTCGATGGCCGCCGCGAGGGCCGCGGTCTGCCCCGAGTTACGCCGGAAGAAGACGACCCGCAATCCCTTCCTTTCCCGCGCGGCCTTTTCGAGGAGCCTGGGCGTGGCGTCCGTGGACCCGTCGTCCACCAGCACCACCTCGTAGGTCTTGTTCAGGCCCTCCATGACCGATTCGATGCGGTCGAGGAGGGGCTCCAGGTTTCCCTCCTCGTTGAAGAGGGGGATCAGGAGGCTCAATTCGGGCGCGGGCGCCGTTTCGTTCTTCATCCCTCGGAAACTCCCTTCGATCCCCCGCTCCGGATTCCCCGAGCGTCCATTGCGGGATTCGCGCCTCGAAATCCAAGAACCCCAAATTCGAAATCCGAAATTCGAAATCCTCTCCTCACGCCTCCCTGGCCTGCAGTCCGTATTTCTTCACGAAGTACCGCATGGATCGGAAGGTGATGCCGAGCCGGGCCGCGGCCCGGGTCATGATTCCGCCCTCGAGGTCCAGGGCCCGCTTCAAGTAGGCCGCGCGGATCCCCTCCAGGGTATCCGTCAGCGAGAAGCCCTCTTCGGGAATCTGGACTCCGGCGAGATCGGGCAGGGGGCGGGCTCCCAGGAGGGGGTCGGGCAGGTGGCGGAGGTCGATCTGGTCCCCATCGCACAGGGCCATGGCCCTCTCCATGCAATTCTCGAGTTCCCGGACGTTCCCGGGCCAGGGGTAGGACTCCATCCGCCTTAGGGCCTCGGCGCTCAGGGAGGGAACCTCCCGGCCCATGAGGCGGGCGTACTTTTCGAGGAAATGGCGCGCCAGGAGGGGGATGTCCTCCCGCCGCTCCCTCAGGGGCGGGAGCGAGACCGTGATGACGTTGATGCGGTAATAGAGGTCCTCGCGAAAGCGCTTCTCCTGGATGAGCCGGGGGATGTCCTGGTTGGTGGCCGCCACGACCCGGACGTCCGTCGGGTGCTCCTCCTCGCCTCCCACGGGACGGACGGTCCGCTCCTGGAGGGCCCGAAGGAGCTTGACCTGCATGGCCGGGGACATCTCGGCGATTTCGTCCAGGAAGAGGGTTCCTCCCTGGGCGGTGTCGAAGAGTCCCTTCTTGGAAGCGTGGGCTCCGGTGAAGGCGCCCTTCACGTGACCGAAGAGTTCGCTCTCGAGGAGGGTTTCGGGGATCCCGCCGCAGTTCACGGGGACAAAAGGCCGCCGCGCACGGGGGGAGCGCTGGTGCAAGGTCCTCGCCACGAGTTCCTTTCCGGTGCCGCTCTCCCCCCGGATCAGAATCGTGCTGGGGGTCGGGGCCACCCTTTCGATGAGGGCGAAGACCGCCTTCATCCGGGAGTTCGCCGCCACGAGGCCCCCGAACTGTTCCTTCCGGGCCAGCTCCTCCCGCAGGAGGACGTTTTCTTCCGCCAGGCGCCGCTTCTCGAAGGCGTGGCGGACGATGTTGCTGAGTTCCTCCACCTGGAAGGGCTTGGTGATGTAATCGAAGGCGCCGAGCCGGAGGGCCTCGATGGCCGATTCGGTGCTCGAGTAGGCCGTCATGAGGATGACCTCGGTGGGGGCCTCCTCCTGGCGGATCCGCTTGAGGAGTTCGAGCCCCGAGAGCCCCGGCATGCGGATGTCCGAGAGGACCAGTTCGAAGGGCGAGTGGGCCAAGGCCCGAAGGGCCTCCTCGGCGCTCGCCGCCGTGACCACCCCGTAGCCCTCCTCGCGGAAGAGGATCTCGAGCATCTTCCGCATGGAGGCTTCGTCGTCCACGACGAGAATGCGCTCAGGCATGGGGGGGCTCCGCGGGGAGGATGAGACGGCACTGGGTGCCGCTTCCGTAGACGCTGCGGATGACGACCCGGCCGTCGTGTTCCTGGGCCACCTGGTGAACCACCGTGAGGCCCAGGCCCAGGCCCTTCCGGAAGCCGTGGCGGAACGGATGGAAGTAGGACTGGATCTCGTCCTGGCGCATCCCCACTCCGTCGTCCTCCACATCCAGTATAGCGTTCAGACCCTCGAGGGTTAAGGCGACGCGGATGCGGCCCTTGCCGGGCACGGCCTTGCGGGCGTTCTGGAGGAGGTTCCAGAGGGCCTGGCGGAGGCGGTCCGGGTCGCCCATCACGGGCACGGGCCCCTCGGGAAGGTCCGCCTCCACCGTCAGGGACCGGGCGCACTCGGGGTCGCTCTTGAAGAGGGTGACCACGTCGGAGGCCAGGGAGCGGAGGTCCAGGGACACCTTCTGAAGGGGCGGCGGCTTCACGTAGCGCATGAAGTTGTTCAGGATCTCCGAGAGGCGGCGGCTCTCCTCCTCGATGATCTTGAAGAGGTCCCCCTCCTGGGTCCCCGCCGCGTAGCGCTTGGCCAGCATCTGGGCGGCTCCCGAGATGCTCCCCAAGGGGTTCTTGATCTCGTGGGCGATGTCCGCCGCCATGGTGCCCACCGCCAGAAGCCTGTCTTTCAGGGCCAGCTCCTCCCGGAGCCCCACGACCTCCGTCTGGTCCCTCACGAGAACGAGGTACCCCACCGGGGAGGCGCCCGACCGGAGGTGCGCCACGACGAGACCCAGATGGCGTCCTTCGGGAAGCGCGATCTCCACCTCCCGCTCGCCGGCCCCCTCTTCCGGGAACGGGGAAGGCCCTTCGTATCCCATGGCCCGGAGGCGGTCGGCCAGGATCCAGCCGGCGGGAAGGGTCTCTCCGAGCAGGCGCATGCCGGCCGGGTTGGAGAAGGTGACCGTTCCCCCCGCGTCCGTGGTGATCACACCCCAGGCCAGGGAGGAAACGAGCTGTTCGGTGAACATCCTCGCCCGACGAAGGTCCATCTCGGCTTCGCCCAGGGCGCGGCGCGCGGTCTCGAAGCGTCCCGACACCAGCCCCATCAGGGCGGCCACGAGGTAGAAGCCCACGTAGTGGGCCACCAGGGCGTGGAAGGCGGACTCCGCCGTGGGGGGGTCGAAGGGGAACTCGGCGCCCAGTCTGGAAGGATCGATCCACCCGTAAAGGAGGGAGACGCAGAGGAGCCCGAACAACAGGGCGTCGAGGGAAGCCACCACGAAGGCACCCCTCCGCTTGAGAAGGTACCCGCCCACGACGATGAGGACCTGGTACAGGAAGGTGAAGAGGCTGGCGAACCCGCCGGTGAGGAAGCACAGCAGGGTCACGCCGAGGATATCGCCCAAGATCTGGAGATACAGGAAAAGGGGCCTGGCGCGGAGCGTGCGCGCGGTGAGGAAGAGGACCAGGTGGAGAAGGTTCAGGGCGAGGATGAAGGCGATGAGGTAGTAGAAGGGCCGCAGAAAGGACTCGCCGCCCACGAAGGCCTGCACCGCGAGGGCGCTGAGGAAGAAGGTGAAGACCACGACCATCCGGTACACCATCAGCCGGACGGCTTGGTGCTCTAGGGGCTCCATCCCGGGACCCTCGATGCCTCCCCGCCCTCAGGGGGCAGGGAAAAAGCGAGGGCGCCGCCCGGCGCCCTCGATCGTTTTCCCGGATTCTCCGCTTCCCGGATTCCCTGTCTCCATCCTCACTGGATCTGCTGGATGAGGGTGAAGAGGGGCATGTACATGGCGATGACGATCCCGCCGATGGTCACGCCCAGGAAGACGATGATGATGGGCTCCAGCAGGGACATGAGGTTCGTCACCGCCTCGTCCACCTCGTCCTCGTAAAAGTCCGCGATCTTCGAGAGCATGGCGTCCAGGGCGCCCGTGCTCTCGCCCACGCCGATCATCTGGGTGACCATCCCCGGGAAGAGCTTGGACTCCTCCAGCGGTTGGGTGAGCGTCTTCCCCTCCTCGACGGCCTTTCGCGTCTTCATGATGGCCTCTTCCACGATGGCGTTGCCGGAGGTCTTGGCCGTGATGTCCAGCCCCTCCAAGATGGGAACGCCCGAGGAGACGAGGGTGGCCAGGGTGCGGCAAAAGCGCGCCACGGCGATTTTCTTCAGCACGATGCCGAAGACGGGGAGCTTGAGAAGAATCTTGTCGATGACGTACCGCCCGCCCGGCGTCTTGTAGTAGAGCCGGATGGCCACGAAGACGGCCACGAGCATGAGGAAAATGAGCCAGGCCCAGCGCCCGAGGAAGTGGCTGATGGCGATCACGATCCGCGTGGGCAGGGGCAGCTTCGCCCCCAGGCCCTCGAAGAGGCTCGCGAAGGTGGGAACCACCTTCCACATGATCACGATGACCACCAGGACGGCCACCGTCACGACCACCGTCGGATAGATGAGGGCCGACTTGACGGCGGCCTTCAGCTTGACGGCTTTCTCGATATAGACCGAGAGCCGCTGGAGGATCGTGTCGAGAATACCGCCCGCCTCACCGGCTGCCACGAGGTTGCAGTAGAGGTTGTCGAAGACCTTGGGGTGCTTCTTGAAGGCCTCGTTCAGGGAAGAGCCCGCCTCCACGTCCTCGCGGATCTCGAAGAGGACCCGCTGAAAGGCCCGGTTTTGCTGCTGCTGCCCGAGTATTTCCAGGCACTGGACCACCGGCAGGCCGGCGTCGATCATGACCGAGAACTGCCTGGTGAAGATGGCCAGTTCCTTGGTCTTGACCCCTCCGCCGAACTTGGGAAGGGCCAGCTCCTTGCCCTTCTCCTTCACGCGGGTGGCGATGACTTGCTGGCGGCGCAGGGCGGCGATGACACCCTCCTTGCTGTCCGCCGCCATGACGCCTTCGACCGTCTCGCCGGTCCGCTTGCGCCCTTTCCACTCGAATTGGGGCATGGTGCCACCCTCCCTTCACGAGGCCGGACCTAACGGCCCGGGACGGCCCCCCTCGGAGGAACCACGGGGCCGGAAGGGCCCACGCGGCGGCTCTGAAGCGTCATGTTCCGGTTGATGAGCTCCTGCAGTTCGTCGGGCATGGACGACCTGGACATGGCGGTTTCCAGGTCGAGCTTCCCCCGCAGGTAGAGGTCCGCGAGGGACTGGTTGAAGGTCTGCATCCCGCTGCCGGTCTGGCCGGTCTGCATGATGGAGTAGATCTGGTGGATCTTGTCCTCCCGGATGAGGTTCCGGATGGCCGCGTTGGGCACCATGATCTCCACCGAGAGGCACCGGCCCTTCCCGTCTCGCGTGGGCAGGAGGGACTGGCACAGGATCCCCTGGAGGACGAAGGAGAGCTGGGTGCGGACCTGGGACTGCTGGTGGCTCGGGAAGACGTCCACGATGCGGTTGATGGTCTCCACCGTCGAGTTGGTGTGGAGGGTGGCGAAGGTCAGGTGCCCGGTTTCGGCGATCCTCAGGGCCGCCTCGATGGTCTCCAGGTCCCGCATCTCGCCGATCAGGACCACGTCGGGGTCCTGGCGGAGGATGCTCTTGAGCGCGTTCTTGAAGGAGTAGGTGTCGGCCCCGATTTCGCGCTGGTTCACCACGCAGGACTTGTGCGGGTGGAGGTACTCCACCGGGTCCTCGATGGTGACGATGTGCTCGTGCCGCTCGCGGTTGACCTTGTCGATCATGGCGGCGAGGGTGGTGGACTTGCCCGAGCCCGTGGGTCCCGTCACCAGGATAAGCCCCCTCGGCTTCTCCGCCATCCGCTCGACCACGGAGGGGAGGCCGAGCTCCTGAAAGCCGCGGATTTCGTAGGGGATGGTCCGGAAGGCGCCGGCCACCGCCCCCCGCTGGCTGAAAATGTTGCCGCGGAAGCGGCTGAGGCCCTTGATCCCGAAGGAGAGGTCCAGCTCCAGGTTCTCCTCGAACTTGTGCTTCTGCTGGTCCGTGAGGATGGAGTAGCAGAGCTGTTTGGTCTCGGCGGCGCTGAGCGGCTTGATGCCCTCGATGGGCTGCAGCTTTCCGTGGATGCGAACCTGGGGCGGCGAGTTTACGGTCACGTGGAGGTCCGAGCCCCCGTTCTCCACGAGGAATTTCAGGAGCTGGTGGATGGACACGCTCATGGGCGTCCTCCGCTACAAGACGGTTTCCCGGACCACCTCGTCGATGGTCGTGATTCCCTTCGAGATCTTGATGAGGCCGGACCGCCGCAACGTGATCATGCCCTCCTCGAGGGCTTGCCGTTTGAGCTCCACGGCGTTCGCCCCCATGAGGACCATCTCGCGGAGCTGGTCGCTCATCTCCATGACTTCCATGAGGGCGGTGCGGCCCTTATAGCCGCTGTTGTTGCAAGTGGGGCAGCCGCGCCCCTTGAACACCTTCGTGGTCTCCGCCTCCTCCTCCGTGTAGCCGAGGTCCAGGAGGGCCTTCCGGGGCAACTGCACCTCCTCCTTGCAATCCCGGCAGATGCGCCGGATGAGGCGCTGGGCCTGGATGAGGTGCACGGAGGTGGCCACCAGGAAGGGCTCGATGCCCATGTTCATGAGCCGGCTGATGGTGGAGGGCGCGTCGTTGGTGTGGAGGGTGGAGAGGACCATGTGCCCGGTGAGGGCGGCCTTGACCCCGATCTCGGCCGTCTCGAAATCTCGGATCTCCCCCACCAGAATCACGTTGGGGTCCTGCCGGAGGAAGGCCCTCAGGGCCGAGGCGAAGTTGAGCCCGATGCCTTCCTTCATCTGCACCTGGTTGCACCCCTGGATGTTGAACTCCACGGGGTCCTCGGCGGTCATGATGTTGGTCTCGGGCGTGTTCAGGCGGCCCACCGCGGAATAGAGGGTGTTGGTCTTTCCCGACCCGGTGGGGCCCGTGACCAGCACCATCCCGTAGGGTTTAAGGATGGCCCGCTCGAACTTCTTGAGGCTCTCCTCCTCGAACCCGAGTTGGGTCATGTCGAGTTTGAGGCCCTCCTTGTCGAGAAGCCGCATGACGATCTTCTCGCCGTACAGGGTGGGCACCGTGGAGACGCGGTAGTCGATCTCCTTGCTCTTGTTGTCGATCTTCATCCGCATCTTGATGCGCCCGTCCTGGGGGAGGCGCTTCTCCGCGATGTCCAGTTTGGCCAGGATCTTGATGCGGGAGGCGATGGCCTCCT